>JAYWDR010000001.1:0-8191 GCA_043779735.1 Cyclobacteriaceae bacterium
TTCCAAAGTTTTGAATCCGGACCGCCGCTGTCCATGCGATACCCATTTCGCTTCATGTTCCAGGTGCCAGCATAGAGAATTCGCGGATTGCTCGGGTCAAAAACAAGATCGCCAGCGCCTGCTGTTTCATTGATATATAATATTTTCTTCCAGGTCTGTCCGCCGTCAGTACTGCGAAAAACGCCACGCATTTCATTGGACTTCCACAGGTTGCCTATGGCAGAGGCGTACACAACATCAGGATTTTTTGGATGGATGCGAATACGGGAAATATGCCTGGAGTCTGCCAGTCCGATGTGCTTCCAGGTTTGTCCAGCGTCCGTTGATTTCCACACCCCCCAGCCCGAGGAGACATTGCTTCTCAGCGTTTGTTCACCTTCACCGACATAAATTACGTTGGGATCACTTTCTGAAACCGCCACAGCACCCACCGTGCCCCCAAAATAGTTATCGGTGATATTTCCCCAGGTTTGACCGGCATCTATTGATTTCCATACGCCGCCGCCGACCCCGCCGAAGTAATACACGTTGGGATTGCCAGGCACACCGGTAACCGTCGAAGACCGACCTCCACGAAATGGGCCCAGTTCACGCCATCGGATGCCATTGTAAAGAGCTTGATCGTAGGTAAGGGTGGCTTGCGAAGCAACCTGTGTTTTCTTTTGTGCAGTGGCTGACAGAATTGAAAGCGACACAGTGAGGAGTAAGGCTAGTTTGCGCATAGGCGGTTGTATTTAGTACAGAATTACGCAAATAAGAACTTTCGGGAAACGGTCTTTATTCAAACGGCCGGAAAAAAATTGTCAGAAACCTTATGGCATCCGACAACTTCTTACTTGTTGGACCTGCATGTACTAGTTATTGATTATCACATCTTTCGGCTCCGTCATAAGTGCAGGCAGATTCTTGTCTTTGAACATTTTATTGTAGTGGGATACATCTTTCTGTATTATCTCATTCACCTGTTGTTTGTATTTCTGCCAATCTGCCTGCACATCGCGGAACCGGTCACGGACCCCCTGCGTCACCCGTGGATCATGCACGTCCACCGTTGTGCGGATTTGAAAGAATTCAGCATTGAGTTTATTCGGGAAGTTAATCACATCCTGAAAATTCTTCGATCGGGTTTCAATCAGATTCGATTCCCATTTGTCGATTTTCTTAATAAGTTCTTTTCCGTTGTCAACAATGTCTTTAATCTCCTTATTATTCTTCATCACATCGTTATAAGTCTCAATCTGCTTCTTCACTTTGCGCATGCTATTGACCGACTTGTTAAGTTCTTCAAGATTACTCTCCGCCTGGTTCAATACTTCCTGCTGGGCGGTCCAATCGGCGGCAGTCACTTTCAGGTTGGGATCTGCTAATATTTCAAATTCCGTCTCAGACGATTCGCCCTTAAATGTGACGCGCGCCTTGTACTTGCCCGGGGCCACGCGGTGACCTCGGTAGTTTCCGTACACATATACACCCGGAACATCGGCCAGATTTTCTCCACGGAAATCCCATGCAAACCGGTTCAGGCCGGCTTCAGAAGGGATGACCGCCGGGGCTGGCGGCCCACCTGGATACGGCTTGATACTCTCATCCTTTTTGCCTGAATATTTTCGAATGGACTTGCCACCCAGGTCCAAGATCTCAAGCAAAACCTTGTTAGTATCTGCCTTCTCTTTCAAGTAATAATCAAACACCACTCCTTCTGCAGGATTTTGCCCGATGCCTGGAATCTCAATGCCGTTGGCGTCAAGAAAGGCGGCCGGCCCGCTCAGTCTGTAGGTGGGCTTTGGCTGATAGAGTTTCACCATACCGCTGCCAAATTCTCCTTTCGATTGCTGGATAGCACCAAGATCATCCAGTATCCAAAAGGCACGACCCGCTGTAGAGGCAACCAAGTCATTGTTCTTGATGATTAAGTCCGTGACCGGAACAACAGGAAGGTTAAGTTGTGTCTTGGTCCAGATTGAACCACCATTGAATGAAATGTAGAATGCCCGTTCAGCACCGGCATACAACAGGTCCTTTACCTTTTTGTCTTCCCGAATTACTTTGATGAAGTCATCATTCTCAATGCCACTGCCAAGCTTGGTCCACGTCTTGCCATAGTCGGCCGACTTATAGGTCATATTCGAAAAGTCATTGAATTTGTAACGCGATGCGGAAATGTAAACGGTGGCCTTATCATGTGGAGAAACTTCGATGGAGTGAATGAGGCATTCCGGCAATCCTGCCGGCGTGATATTCTGCCAGTTCTTGCCGCCATCTTTTGTGAGATGAACTAATCCACAGTCACTGCCGGTGTAGATCACCCCTTGTTCCAGGGGCGATTCAATCACATAATAAAGCGTATTGTAGTTTTCCCCACCCGCACCTTCATTGGTGATCGGTCCTCCGCTGATGTCTTGCTTGGTCGTGTCATTCCGTGTAAGGTCGGGACTGATCACTTGCCAACTCATACCCCCGTTTGAAGATTTGAATAAGACGTTCCCTCCATGATACATCGTCTTATAATCGTGCGGTGAATTGATGAGCGGCGCATTCCAGTTGAAGCGATATTTCATGTCCTTAGGCGCCCACGCAAGGTACGTGGCAGGGTATTCCATGATATCTTTTGATTCCCCCGTTTTGATATCCAATACCTCCACCTGGCCCTGGTAGCATCCGCCATAAAAAAATTGAGGATCATCAGGATTGTCAAACACAATGTAGGCGCTTTCGCAACCCGGTCCGTTCATCCAGTCTTTATCCGTGATTCCTGCTCCGTTGGTCCGGCTTTGAATCATAACAGAAGAGTTGTCTTGCTGGCCTCCATAGACCCAGAATGGAAAACGATTGTCGACGTTCACCCGATAAAATTGCGCGGTAGCCTGGTTGCCGATGGAAGACCAGGATTTGCCGGTATTGAAACTTATTTCTCCACCGCCATCGTCTGCCAGGGCAACATTTCTGCTTTCCCTGGGATTGATCCAAAAATCGTGTGTGTCGCCATGACCCACCTGTACATTTTGGAAAGTCTTTCCGCCATCAATCGATCGCATCACGGGGGCATTGAGGACATACACCACATCTGCATTGAGTGGATCTGCAAAAACTTCCATGTAATACCATGAACGGGAAGTAATCGTCTGATCACTGGTCATTAAATTCCATTTCTTTCCGCCATCATCCGAGCGATACAATCCAGCCTTCGACTTCTCAGCTTCGATTATAGCATACACACGATTTGGATTGGCTCTTGAAACAGAGACTCCTATTTTTCCCATTTCTTTTGGAAGACCCTCAATTATTTTACTCCAGGTATCTCCTCCATCGGATGACTTCCATATCGCGCAACCAGGTCCACCGCTTTCAACTTTCCAAGGATAGCGTCTGTGTTGCCATGTGGCCGCATATAAAATCCGTGGGTTGGTCATGTCCATGCTTAGTGATGATATACCCGTGTTATCATCTACAAACAAGGTTCTCTTCCAGGTGGTCCCTCCGTCGATAGATTTGTACACTCCGCGTTCACCTCCAGGTCCGTGGACAGGTCCCTGTGCCGCCACCAGTACAACCTCCGCATTGTTTGGATGGATGACGATGTCGGACACATGTCTGGATTTTTCTAAGCCGCTATTTTTCCAGGTCTTCCCACCATCTGTTGATTTATAGATTCCGTCACCGAAAGAGGTCATGACCCCGCGCACGGCATGCTCTCCGGTTCCGACATAAATCACATTGGGGTCTGATTCGCTCACGGCTATTTCACCGATAGATCCAACTTTAAAAAATCCATCAGAAATATTCTTCCAGGTAATCCCGGCATCATCAGTTTTCGCAACGCCTCCCCCGGTATAACCAACAAAATACACGTTGTCGTTGTTCACTACTCCAGATATTGCGTTAGCGCGGCCACCTCTGAAGGGGCCAATATTGCGCCACTTCAGGGCCTTGAACTTGGAGGCATCAAATTTTGAAACCGTAACTGGTTCGGTTTTAGGCTTGGCCTTCTGAGCCAGAACAACACTTGAAAAGAGCAATCCAATCAGGCAAAGGACTAATAATTTCTTCATGAGGATAAATTGTTAAGTTTTACAATTTACCTAAAAAGTGAAATTTCCCTAATGATTATTGTTTGACCGGCTGAATGGAAAAGTGTGGATGTCAGCGATTACCCAGGTTGGCCAAGGCTGCCACAAATTCTTGTTTGATCCTGGTGTAATCACGGTGATGCTGTTTGTTCACAATCCATCTTCCATTGACCATGGTTCCCAGATTGATGTTTGAATCCCCTGAAAATACGATGGTGGCAAGAAGATTCTTAAGCGATGAGGTTCCCACCAACGAAGAGTTGGAATCGATAACCACCGCATCCAAAGGGTGACCCATCGTAAAATGATCTTTGCTGTTAAGCCCCATGGCTTTTCGTCCCGACTCACATGCACTATTGATCAAATATTTTCCGGCATCACCCATGAAGGTATTTCTCTTGTTGGTGATGAGCCTTTGGCGATAGTCAATCATCCTGAACTCTTCTAAAGGGTTAAGACCGATGTGGCTATCTGTTCCTATGGACCAATGACCACCCGACTCATAAAACTCTTTCATCCTGAAAAAGCCATCGCCCAGGTTCCCTTCCGTTGACGGACATAAGACTACGTTTGCTTTGGATGACGTCACACCCAAAAGTTCCTTGTCATCCAAATGGGTAGAATGAACCAGGTGAAACCGATCATTCACTGGCAGGTTCTCCAGTAGCCATTGCATCGGACGGCGACCGCAAAATGCAAGGCAATCGGTTACCTCCCTTCGCTGTTCCGCCACATGAATATGAAATGGCAATTCCTTAGGCCCGTGTTCAAAGGTTTTGATAATATCATGAAACTCCACTGCGCGTAAAGAATGAACACTAAACCCCAGACTTGCATCAGCACATTTTTTGACCATCATTATTGAGGCATCAAGTAATCTGAAATAGTCTTCCAGTGTCCTTGAAATAAACCTCCTTTGGCGCTCCTGGGGATCAAGTCCAAAGCCACCTTTTTGATAGAAAACCGGAACCAGTGTAATTTTTATTCCTGCGGTGTTTGCGGCAGCCACCATGCGCTCACCCATTTCGGCCAGATTGGCATAAGGCTTTCCATCCTTGTTGTGGTGCAGGTAATGAAACTCCGCAACGTGGGTGTAGCCATGACGGAGCATCTCTGTGTACAACATGGCTGCAATCGCTTCAGTCTCCTCAGGACTGACCATCAGTGCCAGCTTGTACATTTCCTCACGCCAAGTCCAGAAGTCATCATCGATGGCAGCGGGGTGATTTTCCGCCAGCCCTGCCATGGCATATTGAAATGCATGTGAGTGTGAATTTTGAAAGCCCGGAATTGCGTAACCCGTCACGGCCTCTATGGCAGAACCTTCGGGAGGCGGTTGATTGGATAGATAAAGGATTAACCCGGCTTCGTCAACGCCAACATAGGCTGGCAAGAGCCAGTCCTCCCGCTGGAGCAAGGCTTCGAATCTGAAATACTTTAGTCCCACAATCTGCATCACAATTGATCAATGAGTCTTTCAAAATTCTTTCGAAGCAATTCCCTCATCCTTCCTGCTTTTGTCCGATCGTATTCAAGTTCTGCCTCATTCATATAATTTATCTTCGTCATCTCAAGCTGAAGGGCATGTTGATTTTCACCAGGACGACCAAAATGCCGTGTGATGTATCCACCTTTGAAGGGGTGGTTATGACTTGTGGTGTAGTGACTGTGATCCAACCCACTCAGCACCGTCTCGATCAAACCGGGTGAGGCTGACGTGCCATCCACATCCCCCAAAATTAAATCAGGAAATTTTTCTTTGTGAATTTTGGGGATATGCTGCCGGATAGAATGGCAATCCCACAGGAGCACCTTTCCATATTTTTTTTTCAAATCATCGAGCAGCTCCTGGACTTTATTATGGTAGGGCTTGAAATACAATCCAATTCTGCGCTTGGATTCCTCTACGCCCACTTCTTTTCTCTCATCGCGATAAAGAAGTTCACCTGTAAAAGTAGTAGTGGGACAAAGGGCTGTGACTATTCGCCCATCTGAGTAAAGGGGTTTGCTTTCAGGGTCGCGGTTGAGGTCGATGACCCAGCGACTGTTGACGGCTGTGATCATGGTGATGCCCATATCCGCCGCGAAGTCATAGAGTTGGTCAACAAACCAATCCGTGTCGTCCGGTGACCGCATCAAATCCGGCTTGTATTGACCGGCCAATTCATCAGGAAAATTCGTTCCGCAGTGGGGAATACTCAGGAGTATGGGAACTTCAGAACTTTTCGGTGAATTGATTCTGAAGACCTCCATGATCATTTTGAAGTCCTCCCTTTAAATGCCTGCTTTTGACACTCTCGCAAATCTTCTTCCACTTGCAACCTCGCCTGTTCACATGCAGCAGACATTTCCAAGGCCGACTGCTGTCTCGCGTCCAATTCCCTGGCACAGGTGGTCACCTGATTTTCTAATTGCAAAATTTCTTTCCTGGCATCCTGCAAGTCTGTTTGTGACTGCAGTGCGTAGAAAGAAAACAAAACGGCTACGACACCCAAAATAATGGTAGGTACCCATGGATTGAACCGGCTTTTATCTTCGCTCATAGTTTATGATTTTTTCTTTCTCTTCTTTTTAGTGTTTTTTTCCGCGTCAGGCTCGGCAGTGGAAGATTTATTTTCGCTCACTTCCGGATTGGCGCTGCCAGATTTTTTTAGTTCTACAAGTTCTGCCCTCGCGGCATCCAATTCCTGTCGAAGGAATTCTTCTGCCGGGAGCCCCAGACGTGATTTTAATTTCAATATACGATTAAAGGATTCATCAATCCGCTCGGGCCTGATCTGTCCACTTTCCACCAACGACCTGATGATCCCATGTACTTTGTCTACTGTACGCTCTTCGCTCCCCTGAATGTTGTTGGAGAAACACAAAATGTCGATGCCAGCGTTGATGGCTAACTTGATAGCCTCCTCCAATCCATATTGTTTCGCAATGGCGAGCATTTGCATGTCATCTGAAAATACCACTCCATCATAGTGCAACTCTTTTCGCAGAAGGCTGTCAATCATGCGTGATGATAGGGTGCCTGGATAGCCACGCGGATCTAGCTGCAGGTTGACAATATGAGCGCTCATTATGGCGGCTACTGAGCCCGCATCCAAAAGCCGTTTGTAGGGAATCAACTCATTGGCACTCCAGGTCTTGGTGACATCAGCCACACCAAAGTGAGTGTCTGCCATTGAACTTCCGTGACCAGGAAAATGCTTTAGCACGGTAGCGACTCCATATCGCCGGTGCGGTTTCATGAATTCTTCAGCCAAAAGAGTAACGGTATCAGGATTGGCAGAAAATGAACGCCCTACTTTCACAATTACCGTGTTGTCTTTGTTCACTGCAACATCTACGACCGGCGCAAAATTCACATTGATGCCAAGACCCGCCAGGGTGGCTGCGGTTGATTCCGAATAAAATTTTACCGAATCAAGTGTCACTGCCTTGCCCATTTCTTCAGCAGTGATCGATCGCGTAAATCCGTACTTGTCCTTCAGTCGATTTACTTTTCCGCCCTCCTGGTCAATGGCGACCATCAGAGGAATGGACGCTGCTTTCTGATACGTCCAGATAATTTTCTTTAAGGCAAAAAATGATGAGCTACTCTTTGGAATATTCTTTTCGAAAAGAATAATCGCGCCCACTTTACCCGCCTTGACTTCTTCCAACACCAGGGGATCGACTTCAGCCTTTGGAAAGCCAATCAACAGCATCTGTCCGATCTTCACATCGAGAATGTCTTTATTTTGCGCCTGTAGGGCCGTGATGCTAAGCAGGCAGCATAAAAGGCAATAGCTAATACTTTTCATAGATATTTTTCAGAACCGTCTCCATTCTTGCGCGAACTTCCCCTGTCGGCGTTGTAAAGTTATTATTCATCCAGCTAAAGATGAAGGTTCGGCCGCGTTTGGTAACCAGGAAACCGCTGAGCGAATGATTATTGGCCAATGTGCCCGTTTTTCCTACAATAAACCGCTTTTCTGCTTTGTAATAATTTTTCAACGTTCCACTTTCGCCCCCCACAGATAATAAAAAGAATAAGCGCTCTCTGGGTACAATAGCATAAATCTTCTCCCAAAGCCTCACTATGGAACGTGGGGTAAGTAAATTGTAACGCGACAGGCCCGACCCATCGA
>JAYWDR010000002.1:0-8187 GCA_043779735.1 Cyclobacteriaceae bacterium
TGGCCCAGGGCAGCGAATATTTCAGAAGATTTTAGGACTGAAAAATCAGGCTGCAAGAACTCCCTGCATTTCTCCAACGCATGAGGCATAGAGAGTGCATGAACAATCATGTAGACCAGCGCCAGAAAAAAAAGCGGCATGACAATTTTGCTGATGCGCTCGACACCCGCGAGCAGTCCTTTGTGAATAACATACAAAGAGGTCACAATTAACAGTAGGGTGATTCCATATTGCAGCAAGCCGTTTGACAAAAGGGCATGATAGTCGTTCATGGTGGCGCCGGAGAATCCTGGGATAATAGAAAAACCGGTGGTAAACAGAACATTGGCTACCACGACTGCGTAGTATGAGCCTGCGATGGTGATCACCACCAACAACATGTATCCAAGAATACTGCCAGTGGGTTTGCCAAAGGCGAGGCGCAAGGAATCCAAGGTTCCTTTGCCACTCATTCTGCCCAACGTCATTTCCGCCATCAGTGCAGGGAAGGCGAACAAGATTGTGAAAATAAGGTACACCGCCAGAAAGGCGCTCCCACCGTAGCGGCCCATCATGTAGGGAAACCGCCAGACATTACCCAAACCGATGGCCACACCGAGCATGGTGAGGATGGATGTCATCCGGGAAGTAAAGAGTTGTCGTTCCAATGCCGAATTGGGTTGTCATGCAGTATAACATTTTTAGTTTGAATTATTTTAGAAACGGATTCCAAGCGCAGAAAAAAACCCTGACTTTTGGAGTCAGGGTCCTACAGAGGGATGTACGGTAATGATCAGCTTTTCTTTCCCATTCCCAGCACAGCACCAATGGCGCCGCCGCCGATGGCAGTTAAAACTGTTACCACCCCAACATCGGTAAGCGATGCGGTGAGGTCAAAAGAGTTTGTTGTGGCAAATCGTATCATGTTCATGCCCAGGGCCGTTAAAAACCCAACGGTGGCCGCAGCAGAGGCACCACTTCCAAACGATGATATATTGGCCCACTTCAGGAAAATGTATGTGAGCAGCGCTGCTTGAGCCATGTTACCCAAGATAAGTGCCCACCATACCATCTCTTCCATGGTTCTCATACCTACACCGCTGGAGTGTTCAGTGAAGAAGCTCTCCAGGGCCATGCCATAAAATAAATAGCCCACGAAGAAGAAGACGATGCCGCCCACCAAAGTGCCGGTCAGGAATTTTTTGGTATCCATAATGTTTTTTTGGTTTTAGTGTAGGAGAAAGTTACAGTTTTTATGGTGAAGGCGCAATAGATTTTTCCACCATAACATTCATCAATCAACTATTTACAATTTGGTCTGCCGTAAAACGTGTTTCGGAGTAAGAAACTTTTTCTGATTAACACTTAAATTTTAATATAATTGCATGATGAAAGTAAAATCTACAATCTTGCAATACAATCGAATCCGCCAATCCATATTTCTCATGGTTTGCGCAGGATGTCTGCTGTCCTGCTCAACGGCTACCAAAATTACAGGCTCCTGGAGAGATCCTGAGGCAAAAAGTTATAAAGACTTCCTTGTAGCTGTGTTAACCAAGAATCTTCCTGCCAGAACTCCGTTGGAGCGCGATATCTCTTCCAGACTGAAACATGAACGCGTGAAAGAAAGAAAAGTCTAAGAAATAAGAAAATTGCAAAACTCGGCCTCAATCACCCCCTTGTTCTTTGCCTCAATTTTTTCCTGGGTTCAAATTCAAATTATATCTCACGCAAAGCCGCGAAGAACGCGAAGAAAATTCAAGGTTACCACTGTATTCCTTTCCGCTCTTTGCGTGAACCCTGTATACCCATACCTAAATCATCTGGAAACAGCAGCCTTACTTAGGTCTTATCTCCCAATTCCGCTCCGCTGCTATCTTCTTTCTTCGCATCTACCATTTCTATCCGGACTTCATTGTCCATAAATCTCTCCCTATTGTTGGGCAGGATTCCGCCAAAAATTCCTATGCCCATGCAGGCAAGTATTATGAAAATGACCAAACCTGATATTCTTACTATTTTCTTCAATGTTCTCATATGCTGTGATATATGGATTGAACAAATGCCGCAGGCATTCGATAAACCTCTTATGATAAAATGGTTATTGCCAACTTAATTGGCGAGGGGAACTATCCCCGGTAAGAACTGAAAGACTCCTCGTCAGAATTTTGAGGAATCTTATTCAACTGAAAACGCTTGACCCTATGAGAACGGAGGAACAATCGCTTTGAAATTTGGGTGACTGTAGTTCTGGCCATCCGGCTGTGAAACAAATTGATCCACTCATTTCCGGAACTGTTAACAGAACCGGATATCCTTTGCTGAAAACAATTTATAACAGCAGCCTTGTAAGAAATGATTCTTTTGTAGTGGGAACGTTTCGAAATCAGTAATTCTGTTTTGTCCGCCTGCCAAGCCTGGGTTGACGAACTGCACACATGCCCTGAAAAAGTGAACAGGCTGAAAAACAGCGTTGCAGCAAGCAGGCACCTGGTCAGCTTATTGGAAGAATGAATTGAATTAGTTTTCACCGGTAGCAAAGATACGGTTTTTAAAATAGCAAGGTTTGATGGGGCCGAGAATCAGTATCGGTATGTGAATACACATACCGAGGCGCATGATAATGATCCAGGACTCTACGATTCATAGACCCACTTACCCCCTGTCATCGTCCGCTCAATGGGTATCGTAATCAACGTCGATGGATCTTCCTTGAACGGATCACGGCCCAAGACCACGAGGTCCGCGAACTTCCCGATCTCTATGGAACCCTTGGTCTTCTCTTCATAGGAAGCATAGGCACCATTGATCGTGCCAATCCTAATCGCCTCCTCCACAGTAACTTTTTGATTGGCTCCCCATACATTCCCCTTGATATCGGTGCGCGTCACGCTGGACTGCAATGCCATCATCGGCTCAAAAGGACCTGGAGGATAATCGGAAGCCTGCGTAGCGCGGATGCCGGCATCCAGAAAACTGCGCAACGCAAACATATTCTTCAAACGCTCCGGACCGTATTCGCGCATCTTTTCACCATGATAATAAACATAGGTGGAGAAGGGTGTAGGAATGACGCCCAGCGCTTTCATACGCTGAATCAAATTATCATTGATCATCGTGCAGTGTTCAATGCGGAAACGCGGATCTTTTCGCGGCCTCTCTTTCTGTAGACGCTCATATACCTTTAGCGTAGTGTCAATACCCACATCACCGTTGGCATGCACACCGATTTGCCAGTCGGCATCGTGGGCTTTTTTGGCGTAGCCATACAACTGCTCTTCGGTCATTACAAGGATACCGTAATCATTGGGACGGCCGATATAAGGCTGAGAAAGTCTTGCCGTGCGTTCCGAGATAGATCCATCGCATGTCAACTTCATGGCCCCCACCCTTACCCACTCATTACCTACACCTGTGCGAATGCCCGCCACCAGCATCTTGTCAATGTGCGTGTACCCGATCAGGCAATAAATCCGCAGACCAAGGTCACCGGATTCGTAGGCATCCTGGTAGGCACGCAAATATTCCGGTGAACCGTAGGCATCATGTACAGATGTGACACCGGTTTTCGTCATCATTTTTGAAATCAATTTGACGCCTTCACGCAAATCATCGCGGGTGTAGGAATCGGGGATAATTTTATCAAATGCACGGCTGGCGCTCTCCTTGATCCGGCCATTGAGTTTTCCCGTCGAGGGATCACGGTCAAACATGCCGCCTTGAGGGTCTGGCACATTCTCGGTTACCCCCGCCAACTTCATGGCCAATGAATTCACATAAATGGTATGTCCTCCGCGGTGCTGAATCCGCACGGGATGTTCAGGAGCAGCTGCATCAAGGTCTGACACGTTAACAATGCGTCCTTCGCTGGTCTTGGTGTCATCGTATTTGAATCCCAACACCCAATTTCCCTTCGGCGTATTGGCGGCACGCTGGCGGATGACTTCCTGGATTTCCCTGATGGAGCGCAGGTCACAGTCCACTTCTCGAAGATGCTGCAATCCCGAACTGCCGGGGTGTGAATGCGCGTCGATGAATCCCGGGACAACGGTCTTTCCGCCGAGATCAATTTTTTTAGTACGACCTGTAGCGAGTGCCTGAATCTCCTTATTGTCACCAACGGCGAAAAACCTGCCGTCGATGATGGCCGCAGCCTGGGCACGGGGCGTGTTCCCCATAGTGACAATATTGCCGTTAAACAGGATTATATCAGCTTCCCGCTGTTCGAAGGCTGATAAAACTGTGAGGGCAGCGAGTGAACCGAGGAATCTTCTGCGAGATTCGGGAGGAGTGTTGAATTCAAACATGCGCTGATTGTTAAATAAAAATTTAAGGTGAGGAAAGTCCGGGACAGAAACAAGGTTTTTAATGTTTCCCGATACGAGAATTTTTCATTATCTTTTTTGAAGAAAATTACGTTTTTGAGATTCATCTCCAGAAAGATATTGCGAGAGTTTTGGACAAAACATTCCAATCGTGAACAAAAGCTAAGTTGTGGTACCGGGAAGCAGAAAAAAGTATACCAACGAAATAAAGAAGGAATACCCAACCGCAAGCATTCTAGGGGACAATGTAGTCTTTTTAACTACGCCTGAAACTTCGACAGCGCCTTCATGTACTGCACTCGTTCAAACTTTGCCGGGTTGGGCATATTCATCGCACTCATGCTGCCCTGCATCTGCTTGACCGACTCGTACTCATTTTCCTCCATCCATTGCTTCATCGTGGCCTCAATCGATGCGATCTCTCCTATGCCTTTCTTCAGGAGAATGGAATTCAGTTGGGCCACATCGGCTCCGGCCATCATTAACTTCAACACATCCCACCCGGTGTGTATACCACTGGTAGCCGCCAGGTTAGCTTTGATCTTACCTTTCAACAACGCAATCCACCGCAAGGGCAGCCGCATGTCATACGATTTGCTCAAAACTATGTTGGGTGTAACGTCCAGTGACTTGAGGTCGATGTCAGGCTGATAAAAACGATTGAACAATACGAGAGCATCGGCTCCTGCCTTGTCCAGCCTCTGTGCCATGTTGGCCAGGTTTGAAAAATAGGGACTCAATTTCACGGCAACCGGAATTCGAACTCTTTCCTTCACTTGCTCAAGGATATTGACATACTCCTGTTCTACCTCCTCGCCAGTCATTTCCAGATTTGATGGGATGTAATAAATATTCAACTCCAATGCGTCGGCACCAGCCTCCCCAATCATGCTCGCAAAATTGGTCCACCCACCGATGGAGTAACCGTTAAGGCTTGCAATGATTGGCATCCGGGTAGCAATCTTTGCGCGGTAGATTAAATCCAGGTATTCCGCTGGCCCAGTCCTGTAATCTTCCGACTTGGGAAAATAACTCAAGGCTTCTGCAAAGGTTTCTGTTCCTTCCGTAGTATGAAAATGCAATTCCTTTTGCTCCTCCTCCAGTTGCTCTTCAAAGAGCGAGTACAACACCACCGCCGACGCACCCGCGTCTTCCATTTGTTTGATGTTGTCAATGTTTTCTGATAAGGGTGAGGCGGACACCACCAGAGGATTTTTTAGTTTGAATCCGAGGTATTGGGTTGATAAATCCATAGTAGTAGATTTTTAGTTGGTCAATTCTTCCTTTACTGTTGTTACTGCCGTCGTTTTTTCATTCGTTGTCCTGGCAGCGATATATTGGAGTTGTTCGTATCTCTCCTTCGCCCGGATGGTTGCCTGTGCATAGTATTGCTTCGCTGCTTCCGGATGCGTCTTCGACAACATCTTAAACCGGTTTTCGAGATTCATATATTGTTCTATGGTGACCTTCTTCGGCTGTGAGTCGATGGTCATAGGGTTTTTGCCATCTTTTTCAAGATCAGGATTGTAACGATATAATATCCACTGACCTGAGTCCACCAAAGCTTTCTGATGTTGCAGCGGAGCCTCCATATTGATACCATGCGCAATGCAATGCGAGTAAGCAATGATGATGGAGGGTCCATCAAACCTTTCGGCTTCGATAAAAGCTTTTAATGTCTGGAGATCTTTCGATCCCATGGCTATCGTAGCTACATACACATTGCCGTACGACATCGCCATCATGCCCAGATCTTTTTTACCCCCCGGTTTTCCTCCGGCCGCAAATTTCGCCACCGCTCCCATGGGCGTCGACTTAGACATCTGGCCACCGGTGTTGGAATACACTTCGGTATCAAGCACGAGTATGTTTACGTTCTTGCCAGAGGCCAGCACGTGATCCAGTCCACCGTAGCCAATATCGTAGGCCCAGCCATCGCCACCGACAATCCAGACACTCTTCTTCACCAGATAATCGGCAAGGTTCATCAGACGGACAAATTTCTCGTCCTTCTTATTCTCCAGTATCTTCTTCAATTTCTCAACGCGATCCCTTTGCGCGTTAACACCCACTTCTTCTGTTTGATCGGCAGCGAGAATCTGGCTGGCCAGCTCTTCACCCACTTCGGCAGAAATCTCTTTCAAAATATTCCTAGCGTTTTCATAGTGCTGGTCAATCGCCAGGCGGAATCCAAGACCAAACTCTGCGTTATCCTCAAAGAGGGAGTTGGCCCAGGCGGGTCCGCGACCTTGTGCATTCTTTGCCCACGGTGTGGTGGGCAAATTTCCTCCATATATAGAGGAGCAACCCGTGGCATTAGCGATCACGGCACGGTCGCCATACAATTGTGACAGCAACTTCAGATACGGCGTTTCACCGCAGCCTGAGCAGGCGCCGGAGAATTCAAACAACGGTCGCTGATTTTGTTGCTGGCTGATTGAGGTGATTTTCAATGCGCTCCGGTCCATGTCTGGGAGGTGATTAAAGAATTCCCAGTTCTCGACCTCTTGCTTCCGCAGCGGTGGCTGAGGAGCCATGTTCAGGGCCTTGAGACTTACATTCGACTTATTCTTTACCGGACAGACTTCCACACAAACGCTGCAGCCTGTGCAGTCTTCAGGCGACACCTGTATAGAATACTTTAATCCTTTTTCACTCCACTCCTTCTCACGGCTTTCTGTCGACTTGAAGGATGTTGGAGCGTCCTTGAGATACTTGGCATCAAATACATTTGATCGAATTACAGCATGCGGGCACACCATCATACATTTGCCACATTGGATGCAAATCTCTTCGTCCCATACTGGTATCTGCAGGGCAATGTTTCGTTTTTCATACCGCGCCGTGTCGCTGGGGAATGTGCCGTCCGGAGGAAATGCACTCACCGGCAGTTCGTCTCCCTGCCCTGCAATAATCTGACCCAGAACCCTTTTTACAAAGTCCGGTGAGCTTTCAGGAACAGGTGCGACAAGTTTGAACGTAGAGGAAACCGCAGCGGGTACTTTCACTTCATGCAAATGGGCCAGCGTGCTGTCCACTGCCTTCAGGTTCATCTCCACAATACGCGTGCCCTTCATGCCATACGACTTCTTGATAGACTCCTTGATGGCGGCGATAGCTTCCTCCCTGGGGAGCACGCCTGAGATGGCAAAGAAACAGGTCTGCATGATGGTGTTTATCATCCTGCCCATGCCGTTCTCTTTAGCAACGGTCTGTGCATCGATGGTGTAAAATCTGACTTTCTTATCTACGATAGTCCTTTGTATCTCAAGAGGCAGATAATTCCAAACATCTTCCGGCTTCCATTGCGAATTCAACAGGAAGTTCCCACCTGGAACCACGAATTCAAGCATGTTGATCTTCTCCAGAAAGATCGGCTGATGGCAGGCCACAAAGTTGGCTTCCCTAATCAAGTATGGGGAGTGAATTGGATCTGGGCCAAAGCGCAGATGCGAAATAGTCATGGACCCGGACTTTTTGGAATCATAGACAAAATAGCCTTGTGCGTAATTCAGGGTGTTCTCGCCAATGATCTTAATGGAATTCTTGTTCGCTCCCACTGTTCCATCGGCACCAAGTCCGTAAAACAGTGCGCGAATAACACTATCAGGTTCAATGGTAATGCTTGAATCGAAGTCCAGGCTCTTATGCGTTACGTCATCTTTGATACCGATGGTAAAGTGGTTCTTGCCCTTGCCTTCTTTTAAATTGTCAAACACCGCGATGGCCATGGCCGGGGTAAATTCTTTTGAGGAAAGGCCAAATCTGCCTCCCAGGATCTTAGGCATTTTCTCAAAGGGCGCATACCCCTCCGCGTATGCTTCCATCAAGGAGTGAGAAATATCCAGGTAAAGAGGTTCGCCGGGAGAGCCTGGCTCTTTGG
>JAYWDR010000003.1:0-2820 GCA_043779735.1 Cyclobacteriaceae bacterium
ACATTCCCACTGTTGAGTCCTATGACAGTGAGTGAGGGGAGCAGCAGCCTTTCAAACAATGGCTTGCCTCCGCCTTCGGTATAATTTATGGCAAGATCCTCCTTAAGAACATTTTCAATATTCGGCACCTTCTTCAGTTGCGCTCTTTCAAATTCTGAAATGGGTTCGACCGAGTCGTAGTAGTGTTCAATCATTACATTGCCTTGAGCGTCTTTCATCGACGCCAGCAGTTGCGACAGCATAAAGCCTGGGTCCGGCGCGTAGTTGCCATAATGACCACTATGCAAAGGACGACTTGCTCCATACACGGTTAGTTCCATACCGGTGACGCCGCGGCCTCCGAATTTTAGTGAAGGATCACCAGTCTGGAACACCGGTCCGTCACACAACAACCAAACGGTGATATCATCAAACAACTGGTGGTATTTTTGAAGATAGGATTTCATGTGGGGCGAACTGGATTCTTCTTCACCGTCGAAGAACAGTTTGATGTTGGAAGTGTAGGACAGTCCTGCTGCTTTCAACGCATCGACAGCAGCCATCATTGCGATGATCGGGGCCTTGTCGTCGCTGGCAGACCGTGCGTACAATCTCCAGTCATCCAGGACAACTTCTCCTTTTTTTGGAAATGGAATCTGTTTACCGCCCTTATATTCTGCATTGTCAAACAGCAAGGCTTGAAATGGTGCGGTCTTCCAGGTGGTAGGATCTACCGGCTGGCCGTCGTAGTGTGCATAAAAACAAAGGGTGCGCTGCGCGTTGGGGACTTTTCGTTCACCGTAGACAATGGGTGGTGCGCCGTCCAGTTCCAGCAGCTGCATGACAAACCCACGGGAGGAAAACATGCTGCTGATCATGCTCGCGTTTTTCCTGATGTTGACGGCATCGGAAGCGTGGTTGGGGATGGACAACAGTTCGGCGTAGGTTGAAAGGATGGCCGGGCCTTCTTGCCGTATCCAGTTGCGGCTGGCTTGAACGGATTTGTTTTGCGCTGCCGCGAAAAATGGGAGCAAGAGCAACAGGATGAGTTTATTCATGGTGAGTAGTTGAGAGAACAATGTACCAAAAACTAAATGTGGCGAATACATTTCCCGCAGATTTGCCCAGATTTAACTTCTCGGATTGATGCAGGGGCAATATTTAGAAAACATTCGATCTGCAATCCCGATCGTTACGCGGGTAAGAACATCGGCTGGATTTTCACCTTTGCGCATAACCACAATCCCCTCCACGATAAAAAGTGGTCAATCAATCGAGGAATCCGGTGATCAAGTCGAAGCGAAACGAAGTGATCACGGACTCGCGAAAAAGAGTGTCAAGGGTAGTGAAATCTCCAGTCTGCCGTCAATAAAATTTTCCTGCACAGAATTGTTGAACAAAGAAACCTAAAATTTAGGTTTGGATGGTTCTAAGTTATCGTATCCTCGCCCCGTTCACGGGACCTCCATGAAGAAACTTCTCCGGCGTCATCACACCATCGCGTTTGAATACGCCACCGTCTTTCATCACAAATTTCACATTGCGTAAAGCATCAATTTGCTCGAGCGGATTACCTACTACGGCAATGAGGTCAGCGGCCAGGCCTACCTTGATCGGGCCACGAGTTTGTTCAGTCTCACTCACCTTGTATCCATTGATGGTTATCGCACGGAGGATGTCAACGTTTGGAATCTTTGCAGCCTTCCAGGTTTCAATAAACTCGATAGACACTTCGCCACGCGACTTGCCCGGCACGTAGTAGTCAGCATCGGTGGAGTAGGTGAGTGGCACCTTATTATCATAGGCATTCCGAAGACTGGCGACTGTCTTGGCATACGCCTCGGGGGTGGTATGCTCCGGCAACGTCAATGGCGTTTCAGTGCCAGCTCTCCAGATTCCTTTCTTCGCCATGAGCTTGTGCATTTCATCGTTGAGTCCTATGTCGTGGGCGATAGACCAAATGCCCGCCTCGATGGCACGACGAGCTCCGTCCAATGTTTGTACATGGCCTTCCACTTTCAGCCCCGCCTTCGCTGACTCAGCGATCGCAAGCTTTATCTCATCCACGCTGTAGCCCCAGGGCTTGCAGTCCACACAAATCTTAATTACACGTGCACCGTAGAGTTCATTCTGTCGTATGGCTTTTACAAGTTCGTCAGGAGTGTCGGCATCCAGGTATTCTGGGAATGTGATGTTCTTGCCTTCGACACCCATTTCCGGCGTGGGCCAGAATTGACCACCTATACCTCCGATAATAATGCCTGAGTTGATGATCTTCGGACCGGGGATCCAACCTTGCTCAATGGCCTGGCGAAGAGCGGTGTCGGCATAGTTGCCGTTGTTGCCCATGTCGCGCACGATGGTGAAACCGGAAGAGAGCATTTGCATCCCGTTCGAAGCCGCTTGAATGGCGCGAAGGGCTGTGCTCTCAGTAATGTAAGTGAAGTAATAATTGTTGCGCTCTGGCACTACTTTATAGGTAAGAGCAAGGTGGTTGTGCGCATCGACGAGGCCGGGGAGCACCGTCAGTGCCGAGAGATCGATCACTTCAGCACCAGCCGGTATGGCGAGGTTGGGACCGATAGCCTTAAACTTTCCATTTTCAATCAGAATAATCTGGTTGGTAAGCACAGTACCGGATTCCGGATCTATGAGTCGTCCTGCCTTAACCGCTGTGATAGTTACCGGATCTTGTGCCGTTGCATTAAATGGAAGCGAAAGCATCGCACACAGACACAGTCCAAAGGCACTTTTCATTATTGAAGATGTTGAAAATTGAGTTGTCATAATTTCTTGGATGGGTTTATGCACGAACCTACTAAAAAAGTCTAAGAATTGTGC
>JAYWDR010000004.1:0-2814 GCA_043779735.1 Cyclobacteriaceae bacterium
GACGGGTTGAGGCAAGGCATGTTTTTAGACCCCACCAATTGGCGACCAAAGGCTTTGATAAAAAGAATAACAGGAAATGTGTCGAAGGAAAGCTTCAAAAACTCTTCAGTTGGGGCTGACTAAAAAGTCGGTCTCTTCCTATGAAGAAAGAGAGCCGACTGGTAACTTTGTTTTGTTCAAGAAACAAAATTATTATGGGCAAAGTTAACAGTAAAGCAGTATTCAAGCCATACGATCAGCAACAAATTTTGTTGCTGCCACCCCGGTTAGATGAGTTGATTCCCGCCAATCACTTGGTAAGAGTGGTCAACACCGTTGTCGATCAACTTGATTTGAGCGCGATCATCAATCAGTATGAAGGCGGAGGGACAAGTTCCTACGATCCCAGGATGATGGCCAAAGTGATGTTGTATGGTTATGCCATGAAGATTTATACCGGGCGCAAGATTGCCAAGGCTCTTGCACAGGATGTCACGTTTATGTGGTTGGCCGCTTATAACGGTCCTGACTTCCGCACCATCAACCTGTTCCGGAGCGGCATTTTAAAAGAGACCATTGAGGATTTGTTCAAACAACTGTTACTGTTCCTTGTCGAACACGGCTACATAAAAGTGGAGAACTACTTTACGGATGGGACTACGTTTTCGGCTGATGCCAACAAGCACAAAGTGGTGTGGAAGAAAAATTCAGAACGCTACAAGCAGAAGGCCGAAGCGAAATGCAAGGAACTGTTTAAAGAGATAGATGCCTTGAACGCAGCAGAAGATAAAGCGTACGGTGATTCTGATTTGGAAGAAAAGGGTTCGCAACCAATTGACAGTAAGGAAATTGGCAAGCAAGTAGAAAAACTAAACCAAGTCATTGAAAGCAGCAAAGAAAAACGCGTTGCCCGCAAAGCCAAGTCATTGAAGAAAAAAGTAGAAGAGCAGCAGGAAAAAATCAACCGTTATGAAGGGCAGCTTTCCATTGGTGAAGGGCGCGGTGGTTACAGCAAGACCGATACAGAGGCAACGGCCATGTACCTGAAAAATGATGAGCTGGCCCCAGCCTATAATGTAGTGGCCAGTTGCGAAGACCAGTTTATCACCGGCTTCAGCGTGCACCAAAACCCTAACGATGCCACCTGTTTTAAAGACCACTTTCAACAATTGGTTCTCAAGCCACAGACTATTACAGCCGACAGTATTTTCGGTACCGAACAAAACTACCAACTTCTGGAAGGCGAAGGCATTGAAAACTATTTGAAGTTCCCCCTTTTTCATAAGGAGCAAAGCCACGAATACAAAGACAACAAATTTTTGCGTGAGAATTTTTCTTACGATAAAGACAAAGACACCTACACGTGCCCGGATGGACGAAACCTCAAGTACACGGGCACTGATTCTTCCACGCAAAACAAATCAGGTCATAAATCCACCTATAAAGTTTACGCATCAGAAAACTGTACGGGCTGTTCCCTGGCCAGTCAATGCAAAAAGTCAGAAGAGGGCAATAAGACCGTTAAGGTGAACGAACAATTGGACTTCTATAAACAGCAAGCACGGCAAAACCTCACTAGTGAAAAAGGCTTAGCCCTTCGAAAACGAAGGAGCATGGAAATAGAGAGTTGCTTTGGGGACATCAAGCACAATATGGGTTTCAGAAGGTTTCATTTAAGGGGCCAGAAAAAAGTAAAAACAGAGGTTGGTTTGGTTTCTATGGCGCATAACTTGAGGAAGATGCAGATACAAAGACTCAAACAAGTGGCATAGAAGTAAAAAGTGAGGGTGAACAGTCCATAGAAAATTTTAACCCATAAAACTTAGAGAACTAAGAGGCCGCCATTTTTTGGGGCGTCAAAATATGGGTTAGGACTTTTTAGTCAGCCCCGTGGGATGAGGCCAATAAAAAGGTGTTTTTGAAGCTTTTTGAAACCGTGTTATATCGAAGAGATGCCCTAATGTGAGTATTTTTGAATATCTTCAAAAACGCTCATCATCCGTTGTATGAAATTATTTATCCTCACTGTTCTCGTTCTTTGCGCCGGCAGTAATCTTTCCGCTACTACCATTTCTGGAATTGTCTTCAATGACTCCAACGGCAATGGCTTGCGTGATAATAACGAAGTTGGTATAAAGGGTGTCGTTATTTCCGATCAGGTAAATGTTGTACAGACCGATGCGAATGGGTTTTATCAAATCCCGGCAACAAAAGGTTTCGGCTTTGTTTTCATCTCATTGCCTCAGGGATTTAAATCATCACGATCATTTTACCATAAAATTGATCTCGGGTCCAACAACGCTCAGGTAGATTTCCCGCTTGTCAAAACTTCAACACACCCGCAATTCACCTTCATTCACGCTTCCGATACACATATCAGTGATAAAAGCCTTGATCGCATGCAAAAATTCATGGCCGTGGTGGATTCTGTACGCCCTGATTTTGTGTTGGTGACCGGTGACCTCGTAAAGGATGCTTTACGAGTGCCTGAAAAAGAAGCTACATCATTGTATGAGTTGTATAAAACCGAAACGCTGAAATTTCCGGTGCCCGTCTGGAATGTGCCAGGCAATCACGAAATTTTTGGTATCGAACGGGAACTATCCAAGGTAAGCACACTACATCCATTGTATGGAAGAAAAATGTACCGCAGCTACCTTGGGCCCGACTATTATTCATTCAACTATGGAGGTCTTCATTTCATTGCCCTGAATTCACTCGAGTTTGACGACATGTGGTACTATGGCTCCATCGATTCGGTTCAACGCGAATGGCTTAAAAAAGATCTTGCTGCAATTCCTCCCACAACTCCGGTTGTAACATTTCAGCACGTAC
>JAYWDR010000005.1:0-2809 GCA_043779735.1 Cyclobacteriaceae bacterium
AATATTTCATCAACCAGTTTTTCGAGAGCAAAGTCCTTTCTGGGAAAATCCTGAGCCTGGCTAGTGAAGGCAATGATCGTAAACGCGAACGTGAGTGCTTGCTTCATTTCTTCTTACTTTCAAGCATATAGGTTGCCGAGGCACAATGGATTGCGCCCAATACGGTGCTGAGCGAAATGGCATAATCCATTTTTAGGTGTTTTACCTGGGCACCGAGACCAAAATAGGCAGCATGTGGGTTAAGGTTGAATCCGGTGCGTATGAATATTTTCTTATAAATCGCATATTCTGCTCCCAACTTCCAGGTGGCCTGATAAGAAATATCTTTTTCTACTTCTGTGACAATCAAAAAGTGCGCGTCCGGCTTGAAGCCAAGCCCAGCCACGAATTTCACTGGAAGAAGTTCGTCAGGAGCAACATTGGCCTGCGTCAGATTTACGATATAGGCACCCACGGAAATTTGAGGCGTGATCTGCGCTCGCCCTCCAAAGTTTATGTAGAGGGCGCCTTTCGTTCCAAAATTCTCGGCGCGGTATTGCACATAATTCAAGCTCATGCCCAGCGAGGTATTTCCAAACTTATTGCCGAATGCTGCGCTCAGCACCTGTTCGCTATACAGATCATCTCCAAACCTGAACACTCCTGCACCCAATACGCCAAATTTTAAGGGTGCCACAATTCCTGCCGCGACGCTTTGGGCTCCAGGTAGCGAAGGTCGAGCCTCATACAGGAAAAGTGTGGCGGGCCTTTGCACTTCAGCTATCGCGCCCACGTTGTTGAACAATGAGGACTCATCAGAAAGGACCACACTCGCATATCCCATTCCGGCGGCCCTGGCGCCCATGAGTGTTTTCACACTTTGCCCCTGGGAGATAGGTCCTATGGATAGTAAGCCGATGAGTAAAAATGATTTCATTCTTTGAGAATTGAAACTAAGTTTGCATGACTGTATGAATTTTTTGTATGATCACTCGATATGTTTTCCTGATGATTTGGTTTGGAATCGCACAGTGCTTACAGGCGCAGGGTGTAGACACCGTTACCTATTATCATGATGGTCACGTACGGGAGAAAGGCAGGTTGATCCAAAAGGTAAAAGAGGGAACCTGGCTGTATTACTATCCCAATGGAAAATTGAGTGCTGCTGAAAGTTTTGTTTCCGGAAAATTGCAGGGAGAAGTACTCTACTACTTTGCCAATGGATGCTCACAGGGAAAAGAGTTGTGGCATAAGGGCTTTCTCACGGACTCCGCCTTTTATTATCATAGCAATGGCGTGTTGGAGAAAAAAGGGGTATATCGTTCGAGTCAATATGACGGCGAGTGGCTATTTTATTTCGACAACGGGAATCTTCGCCGTACCGTAGTTTACCAGCAGGGTCTGCCGAATGGCGTGACGAAGAACTTTTCTGAAGCGGGCATTCTTTTGCAGGAGGGGTTTTATGCGGATGGTAAAGAAAGTGGAAAATGGAGTTTTTTTGATGAAGCAGGCAGGCTCGAGTACACGGGTTCCTATCAGGATGGGAAGCGTATCGGGACCTGGTATCGCTTTGATAAAAAGGGTACTAAGAAATTATGGAAATACCGGAATTAGAATTCTTTCTGCACATTGTGTAAGCTCCCCCCTTTTTAGGACAGTAACATCGACCCACCCAACAGTGGTTGTAGTTGTAAAATACATGCCTTCAGGGTCGGTGAACTTATACTTTTCTAACATGCCGCGAATATTGCCAAGAAAGTATTCTATCGGTAACGGATGCGGTAAGGAAAACATGATGATTCATGGTGATAAAAGCAAGGGAAAAGCTTGGTTGAATCCTCCAGTATATCCAGTGCGCACCGGCAAGCGCCACGCCAGGTTCTAAAGGACGCGCGCACTATCTGGAATAAAGTTAAGATTTTCAAGGGTACAATTATAGGTCCAAAATGTACCAAAAAGGCATATTGTCAGTACGAAAGGTCAAAAATGGGGCAATCAGAAAAGGTATCCGGCGCGGACGTCCATTTGTTCTGCTTCCTGAGCATGGGCTTTCAGTGAAATACCTACAGAGACTTTCGAGGCGATGAGATAAGTGAGCGCATAACGCTGGAAGAACTCGGTTCGGAACACGTAGTCACGGTATGTATAATGGCCCATTTGCTGACTGAACCCAAATCGCCCAAAACAGAACTGATGACCGGCAAGCAAAGAGAATAGAACAGGGCTCCTATCGTCTCCATTTCTCTTCCCTTGTTCCAGTACGGAGCCATCGTATGACAGTTCGGCCCCGAGCATCCAGGCATTAATGGCCGTGAACCGTTTGATGATTCCGCCGTTGATTCCCAACTGCCACTTGTTTTCCGTGGGTTCTGTATCGGTAGATTGAACGGTTCTCATACTTCCGAAAACGCCAGCATATCCATGCGGCTTTCTGTCAACTGACGCCAAGATACTTCGCGGCTTGATATCAACCGGATTCAGATTGTACTCCATCCCGATATTTGCAGTCGGAAAGTTCATTCCTTTGTTGGGTTGTTGAAGGCCCCCGTTGGAAATATGATTGTAATGAATGCCAATGTTGGCATTCCAGTGCTTCATGATTTTGTAATGTGCAGAGAACCCAACCATCAGGTAGCCGCTGAAGGATGAACTGAAGAAGAGATTAGTGGGATTAGATTCTGTGTTGTGTACCTCGGTGAGATAAGTAAGTCCGGCCCCAGTGCGAAACCGGAAATTAAGCCGGCGGTGATAACTTAACAATGGCTCCATATAGGCAATCAGGTTGTACGAACTGCCCAATACTTCTGGGTTCCGGTAGTTGAAGTAAGCG
>JAYWDR010000006.1:0-2808 GCA_043779735.1 Cyclobacteriaceae bacterium
GCCTTTAATGTTATTGGCATAGGTCCGGGTCTGGGTCAGGCAGAAGAGACTTTTCCGGCATTGGTAAAAGTGCTTGGGTCCGGCAAGCCGATAGTGATCGATGCAGATGCATTAAATATGATAGGTTCTCATAAGGCACTCCACCTTATTCCCGCCGGCAGCATTCTCACGCCGCACCCAAAGGAATTTGAGCGCTTGGTGGGTCGCTGGAAAGATGACTTTGAACGCCTGGAAAGACAAATCAGGTTGGCGAAGGAAATGAAGTGTATCGTCATTCTAAAGGGAGGCTGCACGTCCATCACCACGCCGGAGGGTTTAACCTATTTTAACAGCTCCGGCAATCCGGGCATGGCCACCGGCGGCAGCGGCGATGTACTGACTGGTATTCTCACTGGACTGCTTGCACAAAAGTACTCGGCGGAAGAGACAGCTATCGTGGGTGTTTATTTGCATGGGTTGTCAGGTGACATCGCGACGAGGGAGAAGGGGATGAACTCATTGATAGCCTCTGATCTAATCGACTTTCTTCCTGCTGCGTTCAAGGATATTTATTGACAAAATAGATTTGCTGTGTCATGCCATGCGAACTTTGCGTGAACCGTTTCTCTCAAAAACCGGAAGTTTCTTCGTGACGTGAGAAATAATAGCTGGATCCTTTATTTCCGCTTGACTTATTGCGCGGCCCTTTTTTATCCTCCAGGTATGCAACCAAAGGATGGCTATAGTTGTTTATGAGGTGGGTTGGCAAAAAACATATTTCGCCGCTTTTAAACCTTTGGCTTACCATTTGCATCTAAATGCCAATACATGACGTAGAAGTATATATGAAATGGGTCAAAACCATAGTTTTTAGCGTTTTCGTGCTCGTTGTAACCCAGCTTGCGTGGGGCCAGAACCATGATCCATTCATCCTGGAGCGAGTAGAGCGTATCAAATCGGTAAAGCTGTTTCCCAATCCAGCCACCGATTACCTAAGTATAAAGTTTGAAACACCACAGGCCAAAGTCGTGAAGGTGACGCTGCATAACATAATAGGCAATTTGTTGGATGTTGATAGCGAAATCGTGGATGATTACGAAATACTTTTAAAAGTGAAAGACCTTCCTGAAGGCGTTTATTTGTTGTCGATAAAAGATGAAGGCAATGCTCAAGGCTCTTTCAAGTTCCTGAAGCGTTAGATAGCCCTTTCTAAAACGTCACATTTACCATCATCTCTTCTCCTTTCCGTTTTAGTTTGACTGGAATGGTTTGCCCTTTCTCAAATTTTCCCAGAGCGTCCATGTAGGCCTGGATGTCTGTGATCTTGAAGTCTCCGATTTGAATAATCACATCCCCAGCAAGAATGCCAGCCTTCTGCGCCGGTTTGCCGTCGCTCACACCATCTACTTTTAGGCCGGCCTCATCAGAAGTGTAGCTTGGCATCACGCCCATGGTAACCTTAAAGGCTCGTGCGGAACCCATGGATTTATTTTTGGTAGTGAGAAAAGCCAGTTTGGGCTCGCTGTCACCTGACTCAATAACCTTGATCACTAGTGCCAGGACTTTGGACTCTCCATCGTAGTTGATTTTGTCCCAATCATCGGAAGGCTTGTGGTAATCGCTGTGCGAGCCGGTGAAGAAGTGCAGCACGGGAATGTTTTTTAAATAGAATGACGTATGGTCGGACGGACCCATGCCAGAAGAATCTGTTTTGATCGGCAACTCATCGGTGCTTAATTTTTTTAGTAAGGTTTCCCAGTGCGCGCTGGTGCCAGAACCACTTACAGACAAACCATTCTTTGTATCCAGGCGACCAACCATATCCATGTTGATCATGAAATTGACTTTAGCGAAATCGATTGTGGGATGCTCCGAAAAATATTTTGAACCATACAAGCCCAACTCTTCACCGGAAAAGCAAATGAAGAGAAAGTTGTTTTTCTCTTTCATTGTATTCTTTTTGAAGTAGCGAGCCAACTCCAACACACCGGCCACACCCGAAGCGTTGTCGTCTGCTCCGTTGTGTATTTTTCCCTGAGGATTAGCATCCAGCGAGCCGCCGTCGTTGCCCATGCCAAGATGATCGTAGTGTGCGCCAATGATGACTGTATTTTCTCCGCCGTTGTCGAGATAGGCTACAATATTGTGTGCCTGGCCTGGTTGTCCTGTGCCATGGGTCCCAGACTTGAACTCAAAAGTTTGCTGATACGATTTGTTGTCTCCTTTCGGCTGGAGTTTCAGACGTTTGAATTGCGATTCGATATAGGAGGTGGCCATACGCTCACCGTCAGAACCTGTGCCGCGTCCCTGCATAGAGTCACTGGAAAGTGTTTTTATGTATTGCTTAAGGATTGTGGGGTCCACTGATTGGGACATGCAGGAGCCCAGGGCTCCAAGGAAGAGAAGTGTAAACAGAAGGCTCATAGGGTCAACTATTTTCTGCAAGTTATAACCCATTTTTCAACTTTTTGTCATCCCGTTCTCATGCGGTTTTCTTGATGAAGAACCGGTAAATGGAGAGTCCAACGATCGCCAGGCAGCACAACTCCACAAACATTGTTTCAGCATCAAGCCAGTCGATGGGCCGGTCCAGCAGCTTTGGATCCATGATGATGCTGTGGAGAATCAGGGGTACTGAGGCAAAGTACGAGAGGAAGTGCAACGTACGCCAAAGTGGAAGAGGTATGTTTTCTTTGAAGTAGGAACTTATGACCACAATCCCGATCAGGTAAAATGCAACCGATCCAAAAGTGTTGGCCAGCGGCTGATGTTGCGTCCACGCCGGAAGCAACAGGTCTGCCCATGTAAATCCGGACTTTGGATCAAGCG
>JAYWDR010000007.1:0-2805 GCA_043779735.1 Cyclobacteriaceae bacterium
TTGGGCTAAAGCCCAGATTTTGTTAGCCTCAAAATCCTCGAGCTAAAGCTCGTGGCAATTGATATTGGGATCCGCGGGTGTCCCATTGACGAATACAGGAAAAAAGCCCGGGATTTCTCCCAGGCTTTCTTATGCGTTCAGATTAGCAACCTGAGCAGCAGGTGATGATTATCGGCGTAACTCGGGGTACCGACAGAGTTATTAGAGAGGTAACCCGGACCTGTTCATAACTTCGTCGGAATTGGAAGGTTTGTTCTTGGTTTGTTAGACGAAGTAAAAATTATGCATCCTAAGGAGTTTCAAGAATTCGTTCAAAACAAAATCAATAAGAGGACAATAATTTAGCTTCTGTTGTAAAAACAAGGAGTTACCAAAGCCTCAAACTCAGCACATCCGGAGAAAGATATGCAAGCGCTTTTTGATAGAACTTTAAGATCGCGGAATCAGGTAAGAAACGAAGTATGGGAGTTGATTGATTCACTTAATTGACTTTTCTGCAGAAACTACGTAGCACAGAAGCGGACCTTGGTTTTTCCAGGTCCGCTTTTTTATTCTCTGTTTTCAATCCCATTTTTATTACCTGATGATTGCCTTAGCTTTGTAATTCTTAATTACCCTGATCAGACTAGTCATGAACGAACCCGCAAGAAAGATCTGCATGGTCGCTACGATGGTCTATCTTTCTGGTTTCTGCCAGGCTCAGCAAATCACCGCGCAAGGGAAAGTGATAGATGCCGTTACGAAGAAGGGTATTGTGGCAAAGATCTTTTACAAAAGCTATCCCACCGGCGGTATCACCGGGAGATTTAATGACAGCACGTTTTCATTCCCAATTT
Organism: Cyclobacteriaceae bacterium; assembly: GCA_043779735.1. Lineage (GTDB taxonomy): Bacteria > Bacteroidota > Bacteroidia > Cytophagales > Cyclobacteriaceae > ELB16-189. The sequence goes on from JAYWDR010000007.1 coordinate 837, forward strand.
TTGGATCATCCAAATACCAAATTACTGCTGATGCCGAAGGGTATATTTCCGGAACGGCCCTGGTTGACCCCAAAGACATCGACGCCAATAGCAAGGTGATCAGGGACATTGAGATGACTCGCCGCGGCGAGACCATCAGACTGGATCTCCTCATCTTTGACCAGGGCAAGGCGGTAATCAATCCAAAGTCATTTGCCAGTCTGGACGAACTGGTGGCCATGATGAAGGATAACACGAAGTTGGTGATTCAATTGGAAGGGCATACAGACAACCAGGGCAATCCGAAAGCTAATTTTGAATTATCCCAGGACCGAGTAGTCAATGTGAAGAAATACCTTGCTTCGAAAGGCGTCAACAAGGACAGAGTCAAGACCAAAGCATTCGGCGGTACCAAGCCCGTGCTTAATGCCAATACGCCGGACGCCAGGGCCCGCAACCGACGGGTGGAAATGAGGGTGCTCAAGGACTAAAAAAATCCGCACAGCATCGTTATACGGATTCTACAGAATCCAATCTTAAGTCTTCTACTTAGGTTGCGGTAATTTTTGTTTGTTCAAGGACTCGAGGCCGGTGCCTTTTATTTTTCCGGCTACATCCAGTTCTACGATTTCATACCCAAGCTTTTGAAGTCCAGGCAGAATCTTTTCCTTGTCACCTACCAGAAGGATATTCACCTTATCAGTGTTGATCCACTTGGCGGCGCTCTTATTCAGGTCACCTTTGCTGATACTGGCCAATATCTTGTTTTGCTGATCCACATAGTCAGGCGGTAAGTTATAGTCCTGGATCCGCCGGATAAAGCCCGCCTTCTGAAAACCTGTTTCGTAGCGAAGGGCATCGCTCTGGCCAAGCGCACTCTTCATGAACTTAACTTCTTCATCTGTGCTGCCAGCCTTTGCGTAGTTGTCGAGTTCTTTCATCACTTCTACCAACGCACTATCGGTAGCATTGGCGCGGATACCCGAACTGAAGGAAAAGGTCCCTGAGTATTTATCTCCAGTAAATCCAGAGCCGGCACCATAGGTCCATCCTTTATCTTCTCGCAGGTTCAGGTTTATACGACTGTTGAAGGCACCTCCCAAAGGGTAATTCATCAGGATGGCCCTGTAATAATCGCCTGTGGCATCATACGTTAGACCTGTCACATACCCTACCCTAAATTCTGTTTGGGCCGCTTTTGGAACATCAATCAGGTATATCCTGGTCTTGTCAATAGTGGGTACCGCCACCACCGAAGGCATGCTTACATCCTTCGCAGGGAGTTTATTAAGGAAACTGAGCTTGCTTACTATTTCTGCCTGGGTCACATCACCTACAATGACAGCCTTAGCACCCGTGGAGGTAAAGAAATTATTGTAATACGCCTCAACATCATTGATAGTCATATTCTTGACGGTGTACTCCGTACCCACCTCGTTCATTCCAAGAATATTATTGCCGCCATAATTCATTTTAGCAAAGACATCTGAGGCAATGGTAGCAGGCTGCGATTTGCGTTGCTTGAATCCCTCCACCGTTTGTTTCTGAATCCTGCTGAAAGCCTCAGGAGTAAACTTTGGATTAAGCATGCGTTCTTCTACCATCCGCAACGTCTTGTCAAGATTTTTCTTCAACGTCTGCACGTTGAAACTAATCCCGTCTCGATTGCTGCCTACATTGAGGGAGCTTCCCAATTTCTGTAGTTCAAATTGCATTTGTTCGGCTGTAAAATTCTTGGAGTCTTCATTCATCATGAGACCAAACATTCGTGCCAACCCTACCTTGGAAGTGTCACGGGCCTGAAGCAAATGCCCGCCCGGAATAGTGATGCTGATTGTGACAATTGGCAATTCCCGGTTTTCCGTGCCGATGACATTCATACGGTTGTCAAGATCTTTCTTCCAGAATGCCGGTACTTTAATGATTGGGTTTGGCCCATTTCCAGGCAATTTGGTACGGTCGAACGAATCTTTTGTTTTCGTATAGGTTA
>JAYWDR010000008.1:0-2804 GCA_043779735.1 Cyclobacteriaceae bacterium
TACGTGGTGTTTTCAAACCATCATAAACAACGGACAAAGAAATTACCTGGAACTCGCCAGGGTCTTTAATAATCATATCAATGTGCTGGGCTACCTCTATCAGTACGGTCACCGGGCCAAAGTTCCACAAGTGATTCAGTGGATTGGATCGAATTCGCAAGGCAACCCTCCCATCACGCTTTACAGGAATGCCGTACTTCGTGCGGGCTACATCACCCATTTGTTTCCCATTAATATCTATAAGCAAAGCAGGTCGTACAAGGGATACTTCAATCTTAATTTATGCATGGCCGACAGGGCAGTCTTTTATGCCCTCATGGAGGATTATGAGAAGGCTATCATGGACGTGAAAGATCCTGAGGAGCGTAATTTTTTGCTGGCCATGAACTATAAACGAAAGGCAATGTTCATTCATAAGTATAACTACGATCGGAGTTTGCCGGTTGACCATGCTGAACTCAATGCCCTTTTTGATAAGGCAATTGATCACTTTCAAAAAATCGGAAATAATTTTTTGAGCACCACGGTGCCGATTACGATTCCATATTTCACTGATGGAGTTCGTAACCGCCAGTTCACCAGGCGACAATTGTTTATATATCCTGATTACATGGACGGCTGGTTCAGCAGGCCTTACCATTCTGATGCATTCTTTGCTTATCTGAAGACCAGGGATTTGCTAAGCGAGCTCTACAAAACGGAAAGTGATCTCGAATCCCTTCATCTTTGGATATCCAAGGCTTATGAGCAGCATACTTTCATCAATAGCATTACTTACAGAAATGATTACCCATTGCCCGATCAGGTTCTGACCGATATTCTGTCGTTTGCGAGTGCTCACCCACAGGGAAAGAATTTTGATAAGAACCTTCCCCTAATAATCCTGGCGAATCGTTTCCTGGAGAGGGGCGATTCCGTCAATGGTTTAAAATATTTCAGGCAACTGGATCAGGCTATCATTCAGCGTTCCTACAATCGGTATGAATATATTGAGACGACATTCTTCATGAACCAAATAAAAGATCTGTGCGTGAACCTGGCCCTCCTCGGAAAGCACAAGGAAGCAACGGTGCTGGCCGAACGAATGGAGAAGGACTACCAAAGAGTTTACAGTTATATATTCATGGCGGAAAAAATGTATAGAATGGATACGAGTGCGAAGTCTTTTGTATACCTGGATTCCGCTTTGTCGATTAGCAGGAAAATTGATTTCAATATGTCTCCCCTGGACAGCCGCTTTAACCTAGTGCATGTATTGGCAAGCATCGGTGGCCAGGAGATCAATTCAAAGGCCTTGGAAATCGTCCGCGATTTCACGCAAAACGCAAGGACTTTCGGAATGTTCTCTATGATCTGGGGTGTCGCCCGCGAAGGTAACTACTACCGGGCCATGACGTCCATACCCTCTACCTTCACCGAATCTAACGAAGTGGGCTGCCGGAACCTGATCTTGTGGGAGGCTTGCAAAAAAAGAGAGGATATGAACTCCGCCAAAGAATGGAAATCAATGGACAAAAATTACACTTTTGATTTCGAATACATTTTCTATCAACCGAATTGAATGAAGCAGCTTAATACGATCTACTATCTCCTATTTGTGCTCCTCATCATGGGCGCCTTTGCCTCCATGGCTCAAAATGACTATGGAATAACTATACTGGGCCTCGTGTCTGTCTCTTTTAGCGCACTTTTTTCTATTCAACTGATTTCGTTCTTAGGCAAAAAGGAAAGTGATTGGAGTCATGCTATTGAATTGATCAGCCTGGCTGTCTTAGCCGGAATTATGGCGTTGAGAATATTCTATATTCATTTTAGCTTTGTAGAAATAGTTTTTGGCATTGCCGGAATGTTACTGATTTTGGTTTATGTGCGGAAGTTGGTGCAGGCATATTCATCCATCAACCCTAAAAGCAAGAGATTGGCCTGGTTGATTGTAGCGTTTTATGGCAGTATCATTCTCTATTTCCTTTCTATGGTTGCCGTTCCATTTTTTCCTTCCGTTTCAGAGCCCTCCGGTGGAATGGCCTTTGGATTGTTGATTCTCTTTGTGGCAGGCGGCATTGCTGCCAAAGAAGTTCTTTATGAAGGCGAAAAAGTCTCAGCGTTCCATTTTGTAAGCCGGTTCAAAGGACCTGGCGCAATACTCATCACACTCTTCCTATTGTTCACCCTGTACATGGGTCTTACAAAAATCAGCTTGCTTCCAAAAATGCATTCCGACGAATTTCCTCAAAGTTATTTTGAGCTGGTCAACCAGGCGGAGACGGGCAAGGAAAAACCTATGAACGGAAAGTATAAGCATGAAGAATTTAAAGTGATGTATGATCAATTTGTAGAAAGAAATATTTCTGCCGCGAAGAAGTAGCCTTATATTCCATTGTACATCATTGTTAATGAAGAATATATTTCTGATTTTAATTGCAGGCCTCCTTTTTTCTGCATGCCATAGGGAGCCAGCTATTCAGGAAATATCTAAGAGTCGCAAAGGAATCTCGGTGGCCGAAGAGTTAGAGGCATTGTACAATATCAGCACCCTGCCGCAGTATAACCGGTTGATGGTCAAAAAGAAAGGCGGTAAGTTGGATGTGAATAAAAACCGATTGAACGGACAATAGCGCTCCCCTATTTATCCTTAAAGATAATATCAAGGGAATTGCTATATTGGAACACCCAACCCCTGCACCTTATGCCCTCAATATTGACAGGCTACGAATATGACGTTTTTATCAGCTATCGGCATAACGACAACCAATACGACGGCTGGGTAACCGAATTCGTCGAGAAGCTCCGCAAGGAGTTGGTAG
>JAYWDR010000009.1:0-2802 GCA_043779735.1 Cyclobacteriaceae bacterium
ACCGTTTCGAGATTGCAGGACAAGCATGATGCATTGTCGGACGAGGTGAAATGGGACATCAAAGCGACGCAAGGCTACCAGGTATCCGGCGTGGAGATGCGGATCATGGATGAAGCAGGGCTGGAGTTGCCGTGGGATGGCAGTTCGGTGGGTGAATTGCAGGTGCGGGGACCGTGGGTGGTGAAGCGCTATTTCAAACAAGACCCCTCCACGATGTCTGAAAATTTTACAAAAGATGGTTGGTTCCGTACAGGGGATGTTGCTTCGGTCTCTGCGGACGGGTACATGAAGATCACTGACCGGACAAAAGATTTAATCAAGAGCGGCGGTGAGTGGATATCGAGCGTCGAGCTGGAGAATGCATTGGTAGCTCATCCCAAAGTCAGGGAGGCGGCAGTGATCGCAATTCCTGACGAGAAATGGAGTGAGCGTCCGCTGGCCATTGTTGTTTCGGCATCCTTTGAAAACCAGGCAGAGCAACATGAACTCATGAGTCACCTGGCACATAAATTTGCCAAAATCTGGCTTCCCGAGAAGTATGTTTTTGTAAAAGAGATTCCTAAAACCAGTGTGGGGAAGATAGACAAGAAGCTTTTAAGGCAACGATATAAGGAGGGGATGTTGGTGTAGGGAGTGCGTTTGTTATCTACTATTCCGGGACCCGGTAGATCAACGAATTGATATTGATGCCTGCGCCCACTGCGGCGAAGGCCAGCACATCATTCTTTTTGATGGATTGGTTTTCCAATTGTCCTTTACTCAGGAGATCGTATAACGTGGGCACCGTGGCTACTGAACTGTTTCCCAACCAGGAAATAATCATCGGCATGATATGGTGAGGAAGCTTTTCCACGTCGAAGAGTACCGAAAGCCGGTCCAGGATGGCAGTATCCATTTTCTGATTGGCCTGGTGGATCAGCAATTTGTGCATGTTTGACAAGGAAAGCCCAGCTTTGTCTAAACTCAATTTAATATTCTGGGGTACAAACTTCAGGGCGCACTCATATAATTTACGACCATTCATCTTCAAGAAGAGTCCGTCAGATGGATAGTCACGATCATATGACGCACCGAGATGAATGAGGAAGGCGTGCTCGCTGGCCAGCGTTTCTGTGGAGTGGGACAGGATGCCCACCGGTGTGTTGCTTTTGCGCGACTCAAGAATAACGGCGCCGGCGCCGTCAGCATAAATCATACTATCCCGGTCATGAGGATCCGTAGTACGAGATAATGTCTCGGCGCCGATGACCATTATTCGTTTGGCCTCACCTGACTTAATAAAATAGTTTGCATGAATCACACCTTGAAGCCAGCCCGCACAGCCGAATGGAATATCGTAGGCAACAGTCTTTGGGTTATTGATTTGAAGTTTTTGTTTTACCCGGGAGGCCAGCGTGGGAAGGCAATCAGTTTTGAGCGTTTCTTTCCTGATGTCACCGAAGTTATGCGCTACGATAATGTAATCAAGCGATTCTTTATCAACGTGGGATGAGGTAAGGGCTTGCTCGGCCGCGTAGAATCCAATGTCAGAGGCGACCAGGTCATCGGTCACATAGCGGCGTTCTTCTATACCTGTGATGTCTTTGAGTTTGTCTATGATTTCCTGGTTGGATTTCTCGAGTTTTTTGCCGCTCCCATCAAAAAAATTGTGATGAAGAAAATAGCTGTTAGGAATTTTCTGAGTAGGGAGATAGCTACCGCTCCCAATAATTACCGCATAGGGTGAATTCATCCGGCAAAATTACCCATCATTGCAGCGAATACCAAAATAATGCCAGTACTTTTTGGATTATGCGCAGTTAACGTACCATCGTTAGTCTGTCTGTTATTTCGTTTGCAAGTTGGAATGTCTGTTTTGTTCTTCAAACACTTGTGCCTGAAGTTTACCAGGCGATCTTCACTCTTGGCCTGACTTGTGTTAATTTGCGGGCTCCAATTTTATACCTCAATGTTTACAAAGAGTCTTCTGAGCCTGAGGTGCATAGCAAGTCTTGGATATTCCTCCCATGCGCAGACAAAGGATTCTGTAGTTTTTAGCGACCTAACCTTATTTTGTGCACTGCAACGCTTCCAATCGTTGCAGCAAAGGTGGATGAGAGTAGTGAAAGAAGACATAGGCGGGATGAGGATATAGATTACTTAGTGAGTCCACTGAGAGCTTTTTCAACGCGCTGGCCATGGCCGCGCCATCGAAATTATTCTTCGCATACGCGTCGGCCTCATATTCATTTTTACGACTATAGAGACTCATCAGTAACCCTGTAATACCACTGATCGGTGAAAATAATATTCCGAAGACAAGTAAATTGAGATGTATGGCCTGCTGACTGCCGCCCAAGGCAAATGATAGGTTGCTATTGAAGACCATCAGTGACAGAATGAAAAGTGTGAAGAAAATCTGAGCAGTCGAAAGAAAATAGCTCCAAACAATGTGTTTCTTTTTAAAGTGCCCCACTTCGTGGGCCAGCACCGCAACGAGCTCTTCGGTGGTATGATTGCTGATGAGTGTATCGTACAATACTATTTTCTTTTTCTTTCCAATTCCCGAAAAGAATGCATTGGCTTTCTTTGATCGCTTCGATCCGTCCATGATGAAAATATTGTCCAGGGGGAAGTTAATTCTGGCAGCAAATGACTCGATGGCTTCTTTTAATTCGCCAGGGGGCAACGGCGTCAGTGTATTGAATAAGGGAAGGATGACGGAAGTGTAGAACATGTTGATGAACAGAATGAAAGTTGCCGTCAGAAGGCCAAACCAAATCCAGAAAGTGGGGCCAATAGTTTGAACGAGATAGATCAGGA
>JAYWDR010000010.1:0-2799 GCA_043779735.1 Cyclobacteriaceae bacterium
TGTGAAGCTTCGATGCCATCAGCTTCGGAGAAGTCCGGTTTTTCATAAATGGTATCTTTCTTTTTCATTACTTCCCACAATTTGCTGTGTCCCATCATCACCGTATAAAGTACAGCCACCTCATCAAATTCATAGTGATTCTGGCGCAGCACAGCCATCCGCTTTCCCGAATCGACGCTGATATTTCCGCGCGTAGGCTCAAGATCACCAGCCAATATTCTCAAAAAGGTGGATTTGCCGGCCCCGTTGGCACCGATTACCCCATAGCAGTTTTCACTGGTGAACCTGAGGTTTACCTCGTCAAAGAGCACTCTTTTACCGAATTGAAGGGATAGGTTATTGGCAGCAATCATGGACTTTATAAAAAATTGAGGGGTAAAAGTACGAAAAACCTGCGTTCAGGGCTGAATGTATTTCCCGCAGATTAACGCGGATTTAGTACCTGCAGATTTGCGCTGACTAATTTCTGCGATGATTAGCGTGTATTTGATCTGCGGAGACAGAGGGAAATGCATTTTGATTTTACTTTCTTGCTTCATGTGGCCTGATGAAACCCCTTGCTGACCAAGCCCAAATTCTTTACTTTCATATTTAATAAAAATCGTGCCTATGAAACTCTTCATTTCCTTATTGGCCATCCTGGCACTGACGGCGTGCAAAAAGCAGGAATACGATGTGATCATCCGCGGTGGCACCGTTTATGATGGCTCTGGAAAACCTGGTGTAACAGCCGATGTAGGTATCAACGCTGATACAGTTGCTTTTATCGGTGAACTGGCTAACGCTATTGGCAAAACAGAAGTGGATGCCAGGGGTCTGGCTGTGGCACCGGGATTCATCAATATGATGAGCCATGCTGAAGTGACGTTGCTTATCGACGGTAATTCCCAGAGTGATATCCGGCAGGGTATCACATTGGAAGTCCTCGGAGAAGGGTCTATGGGCCCGTTGAATGAAATCATGAAGCAGGAGTACCGCGACCGAATGAAGCGGAATCCTGATTTTAAGTTTGATATCGATTGGACAACATTAGGCGAGTACCTTGAATTGCTGCAGCGTAAAGGCATATCGCCCAACGTAGCCTCCTTTGTCGGCGCTTCTACAGTCAGGGTGTATGAATTGGGCAAGGAAAACAGGGCGCCCAAACCAGAGGAATTAGAGCGTATGAAAGAGCTTGTCCGGGTAGCCATGGAAGAGGGCGCGATGGGAACCACTTGTGCATTGATTTATGCGCCTGACAATTACGCTACCACGGAAGAGCTCATAGAGCTGAGTAAAGTTGCGGCGCTTTATGGCGGTATGTATATCTCTCATATGCGGAGCGAAGGCAATGGTATTTTGGAGGCGGTGGATGAAACGATACGCATTGCCCGTGAGGCAAATATGCCAGCGGAAATTTATCACCTGAAGATGGGTGGCCAGCAGAACTGGGGAAAATTAGATTCTGTGGTCTCAAAAATTGACAGAGCCAACAAATCGGGTCTGCATATCACGGCCGATATGTACAACTACACGGCCGGGGCTACCGGGTTGGACGCTACCATGCCCCCATGGGTACAGGAGGGCGGCATCAATCAATGGATCAAGCGATTAAAAAACCCCGCTATCCGGAAAAAAGTCTTGGCAGAAATGAAGACCCCTACCGACAAGTGGGAGAACCTCTTATTGAATGCCGGAACGCCAGAAAGAGTCTTATTATTGGAGTTCACCAATGACTCCTTGAAACGATATACAGGGAAGACATTGGGTGAAGTAGCCAGAATATATGGCAAGTCACCGGAAGAGACAGCCATGGATCTTGTCATTACTGACAGCACCAGGGTGGAGGCGGCTTATTTTCTGATGAGTGAGGACAATATCAAACGCCAAATAGCCCTGCCTTATGTAAGCTTTGGTTCTGATGCTGGATCACCTGCGGCTGAGGGGATTTTCTTAAAATACAAAGATCATCCACGGGCGTATGGAAATTTCGCAAGGCTTCTGGGTAAATACGTTCGCGAGGAGAGGGTTATCCCATTAGAGGAAGCCATTCGCAGGCTTACATCCCTGCCTGCCGGGAACTTGAAAATCAAAGACCGTGGCTCTTTGGCGCCTGGCTACTTTGCAGACGTGGCAATTTTTGATCCTGTTACAATTCAGGACCACGCCACCTTCGAAAAGCCCCACCAGTACAGCACGGGCATGGTACACGTATTGGTAAATGGAAAACAAGTGCTGAAAAACGGGGAGCACACAGCCGCGAAGCCCGGAAGGGTGGTCCGGGGACCAGGGTGGAAGGGAAAAAACTGAGAATTACAGGTTTTGTGATGACGAATTTGGCGATTAGGGGAGCATTGGGGGGGGGGATTTTTATTTGGCAATTTTTTTTGCAAGTCCGTTTTCAAATAGGATTCTGAACTGGTATATTTCAACTGTCTAATTCATTAATCCAAAATTTTATGAATTTTCTCGATATTCTAAGCGTTTTCCGCAACGGAAAAGGGAGTGCTAAAAGTCACATGAAAAACCTGATTGAAATGGCTGCTGTAGATGGCAATTTTGATGATGTTGAATATGGGCTATTAAAAAGCATTGCCAAACGAAATGGTATTTCAGAAAGTCAATTGAAGGAAATAAGGAGTAATCCTGGAGGCATTCAATTAGAAATTCCAACAGATAAGAAAGAGAAATTTCACCAATTCTATGATCTTGTTCACATGATGACCGTGGACAATGCTGTTCACAATGAAGAAAAAAAGTTATGCTCGCTCTTTGCAGTCAAATTCGGCTATCCTCGACCCCGTATCGAAGAGCTCATTG
>JAYWDR010000011.1:0-2784 GCA_043779735.1 Cyclobacteriaceae bacterium
GTAGCATAATTGGGCCCACGAAATCCATACTTAATAGAAATATGGCCTGCACTCAGGTCCGGAATCATTTTCGGAATAAAGAAGGGATTGAAACGCGGAGTGCCATCACCACGGGCAAATGATTTTACTTCCTCCTGAAAGGTGGTAAGCCCACCAATGCCAGAGCCCCAAATTACTCCAACGCGGTCCGGGTTGAGGGTGGCCACATCAAGATTTGAGTTTTTGATCGCCTCATCAGCAGCGACGAGCGCGTACTGAGCAAAAGGGTCCATTTTGCGCGCCTCTTTGCGATCCATAAAGTTGGTCGCATCGAAGCCCTTCAATTCACATGCAAACTTGGTCTTGAATAGGGAGGCATCAAACTTGGTAATAGGCGCCGCGCCGCTTTTGCCAATCTTTAGCCCTTCCCAGTATTCACTGAAGTTGTTGCCGATTGGGGTGAGTGCACCTATCCCTGTGATAACTACCCGTTTGAAATTCATACTGAAGGGTTGAGCGTCAGGGGTACAAACCTGATCTATTTCTTCGCGTTCTGTTCGAGGTAAGCTATCGCCTGACCAACGGTTGCAATATTTTCAGCCTGGTCGTCAGGAATCGAGATATTAAATTCCTTTTCAAACTCCATGATTAACTCGACCGTGTCCAGTGAATCTGCTCCAAGGTCATTGGTAAAACTTGCCTCTGGTGTCACTTCTGATTCTTCTACTCCCAGCTTGTCGATAATGATTTGTTTTACTTTTTGTGCGATGTCGGACATGTGTGTAAGGTTTAAGGTATTTTAAAAATCTGCGCAAAGTAAGAGATTTGGAGCCATATTGTCAAACTTTTTACTTTTCCCTAGAACGGCCCAATGTCTGCAAAAATCAAGATAAATAAGCTGGAGATTGAGTACTCCTATAATTTTGAATTACTGGGAGTCAGGACTTCCCTAAAGGGCTATAAACTCGCCTGGGAGTTAAATAATATTTTGAAAACCAACCTGATAAAGCAAGAAAATTTGGTCATTCATTATAAGCGAGGTGTTATAGGCTCTTATGATCGCTATGGCTACCACACTGCGTTAAATGAGCTTAATCTTTTCAAAAACAGGCCTGCAGACGTTGAAAATGCCGTTCCTGCCCTGGTGCCGGAGTTTCCTCACGTTGATTTCATTATCATGACACAAAGTGAGGAACCCTTGTCGGGCAATCGTTTGCAGGAATACTTGCGGGATATTCCTTCCGTTGAATGGGTCACTTTGATACCTTTGCAATCCTTAAAATCAAAGGAGAACTTTCTTTTTTGATCACTCATTCAAGCACTTGCCTACCGAAGGTACGGTTCCCATGGAAAAAATTTCATACAATAAGACAAAAATCGTTGCAACGGTAGGTCCTGCTTCCAATTCACGGGAAATGCTTCGCGCGCTCGCGAAAGAAGGTGTGGACGTATTCCGATTGAATTTTTCGCACGGTACCCATGCCGACCACCAAAAGGTCATTGACTTAGTGCGTGACATTAATGAAGAAATGGGCACCCACATTGCCCTGCTTGGGGATTTGCAGGGACCTAAAATAAGGGTTAACGAGGTGAAGGAAGGTACGATACTTAGCCCTCGCGAAACTCTCACCATTACCACTCGTGAGCTGGTGGGCGATCATGAGATTGTAAGTACGAGCTACAAAGGCCTGCCCCAGGATGTGAAGGCCGGAGACATGATTCTGATCGATGATGGAAAGATTGAGTTGAAAGTAATCGAAGCAAGAGACATTGATGTGGTTTGTGAGGTAATATACGGGGGTCCCCTCAAATCGCGCAAGGGAATTAACCTTCCTTATTCAAAGGTATCAGCACCCTCCCTCACCGAAAAGGATTTAAAAGACCTGGAGTTTGGTCTTAAGAATAAGATTGATTGGGTAGCGCTATCTTTCGTTCGCAAAGCAAAAGACATTGATATTCTTCGAGGCATCATCGAGGAACACAAATCAACGACTCGAATTATAGCTAAAATTGAGAAGCCTGAAGCACTGGAGAATATTGATGCCATTCTTGCCGCCACGGATGCAGTCATGGTAGCCCGCGGTGATCTGGGAGTTGAAATATGGCTGGAAGAAGTACCGATGGTGCAAAAGATGTTGGTGGAAAAATGCAATAAACTGGCCAAGCCTGTGATCGTGGCGACTCAAATGATGGAGAGCATGATTGAAAACCCACGCCCCACACGCGCGGAGACAAACGATGTGGCGAATGCAGTTATGGATGGTGCCGATGCATTGATGCTGTCGGCCGAAACTGCCGCTGGTAAATATCCGATCGAAGTAATCCGCAGCATGGTGCGTACCATAGGTTCAGTAGAAAAACAGGCCAATCTTTACTATCGCTTCCGGGAAGTCGACGTTAATTCTCCGATCTTTATTCATGATAGTTTGATACTGGCAGCCTGCAAACTCGCCAAGGAGGTCAACGCCAAGGCGATTGTAGGTATGACATCCTCCGGATACACCGCCTTCAAATCATCTTCACATCGTCCAAATGCAAATATTTTTGTGTTCACGGGAAACAGGTCCGTGCTGAATACGCTAAACCTGGTATGGGCTACACGTGCCTACTATTATGAAAAAAGTACCTCCACGGATGAAACTATCGCTGATGTGCAGGCAATCCTAAAACGTGATGGTCATGTAAAGACGGGTGATATTTTCATTAGCCTTGCCAGCATGCCTATCCATGAACGCAGCAGGACGAATATGATGAAAGTGAATATTGTGAGCTAGGCTGGAGCCTTGGTACAGGATACTGGTTTCT
>JAYWDR010000012.1:0-2764 GCA_043779735.1 Cyclobacteriaceae bacterium
CCCCCTTCGTTTAGCATCAACGCGGTGACCGGTACAATCATTTGGGATGCGCCAGGCGCTCCGGGAGAATATAATATTGCATTCATTATCAAGGAGTGGAGAAAGATAAGTGGCATCTGGATTAACCAGGGCTATGTGGTACGGGATATGCAAATCGTTGTAGAAGACTGTAAAAACAAGCGGCCGGAGTTGCAAGTGCCACTTGACATTTGCGTTGAGGCGGGAACAAAAATCACGGCTCAGATTTTTGGAACAGATCCCGATGTATTTATTCCAACGACTCCGCCTTTTAATCCAAAATACGACAGCGTGAAGATCGAAGCCTTTTCTCAGGTACTAAATCAGGATTTAAGTCACCCTTTCCCGAATCCAGCGACCTATGTTCCGGTGCCGCCAAAATTTCAGGCGCAAGGACCCGCCAATATTGCAAAAGTTATTTTCACCTGGCAGACCACCTGCGCGCATATTAAGGAGCAACCTTATCAGGTTGTATTTAAAATTACCGACAAGCCCCAGCCTAACAAGGGATCCAAACTCGTCCAGTTTAAAACCTGGAATATCCGGGTGGTGGCGCCGGCGCCAACCTGGAAGGATACGCATTTGATTCCTGCTGCGCGCAAAATTTACCTTGAATGGGATAAGTATACCTGTACCAATGCTTCCACGATTCAGATTTGGCGAAGGGTAGAAAGTTTTCCCTATTCGCCGATAACTTGTGTTACGGGCATTCCGGATTATCTGGGATTCACAAAAATAAAAGAAGTGGCTGCTTCTGAAATCAAATATACCGACAGCGGGCTATCCGTGGGCGCCCAATATTGTTATCGCCTGGTAGCGGTATTTCCATTGCCGGGAGGCGGACAAAGTTATGTTTCTGCCGAAAGATGCTTGCCGCCATTTAAGATCGATGCACCGGTTGTTACTAATGTTACTGTGGATAAAACCAGTACAACCACAGGAAAAATAACCATTAAGTGGAGATCGGGATTTGAAGCCGATAAGATCCAGTTTCCCCGACCTTTTGGTTTTAAAGTTTACAGGGCAGAGGGATTTTCAGGGAACAATAAAATCATTAGTCCGCATACGGGGATCCTCACGGATTCGACATACACTGATACGAATATTAACACGGAAGAGACCACTTATAATTACCGGATAGCCCAGTATTATAATTTCAATACGCTCATGGATACTTCCGTCACAGCCTCATCGGTCAGGCTGGAAGCGAAGCCGCAATTCAAACAGATTGAATTGAACTGGGCCGCCAGTGTGCCCTGGTCAAATCAAAGTCAGAGTTTTCCCAATCATCTAATCTACCGGGGAAAGCCAGGAGATACCGAAAGTCAGTTGGTGTTAATTGACAGCGTCAACACTACTTCCGGCAAGTTTACCTATCTCGACGACGGTCATTTTAACAATACTCCGCTTATTGAGACACAGATGTATTGTTATCGTGTTGAGACCAAAGGCTCGTATGGGAACTCAAAGATCAAGGCACCACTTCTCAACTATTCAGAAATCATTTGTGCTCAGCCCAATGACAATAAGCCGCCCTGCAAGCAGGAGCTCGCGATAATTGCAACGCCATGTGATCAGTATATCAGTACACAACCTTGTAACCCCTTGGTATTCAGTAATACCCTTACCTGGAAAAGACCTACCGATGAAGCCTGCCGCCAAGACATCAAAAGTTATAACATCTATGTAGCAGGCCTGAAAGGCAGTGAGTTTGGACTCTATACCACAAATGTCAAAGACACATTTTATATTGATTCAAACCTTCCCTCCTTTGCGCGGTGCTATAAAATTTCTGCCGTAGACCGTGCCGGCAATGAAAGCGTACTCAGCGATCCGTATTGTTTTGATAATTGCCCTAACTACGAATTGCCAAACGTATTTACACCCAATGGGGACAACTGCAATGAGCTATTCAGTGCATTCAGCGACCGCCAGGCCGTGGATGAAAATGGCAATGGTCCCTGTGGGCCCATAGACGAAACGAAGACCAAGTTGCGATGTGCTCGTTTTGTAGAGACCGTTAAGTTTGTGGTGGTCAACCGCTGGGGAAAGGATGTTTATACTTATCAATCCGGTGGCGAGCGCGGCATTTACATTGACTGGGACGGCAAAGACAACAACGGCAAAGACCTTGCTGCAGGCGTCTACTACTACAATGCCGAAGTCACCTTCACCGTCGTCGATCCTTCCCAGAAGACGAAGAATATTCACGGGTGGGTGCAGATAGTGCGGTAGGAATGATTACCGATTAGTGATCCATAATTTTTCAGGATATAGTTTCAGGTAATCAGATTCTGGATGCTGGTTACTTGTTACTGGCTTAACCTTGTAGCGTTGGACTAATTTGCTGAAGTCAGTTAGTAAGCGGTAAACAGTATTCGGTATTCAATACCGATTACCTCTTACCGATTCACCAATCACCCTCCAACGCCTGACTTATTTGCCAGCACTGCTTATATTGAACCAAAATATAAATCAGTAAAAATGAAAGCCTACATCTTCCCCGGACAAGGCGCCCAGTTCACCGGCATGGGCAAAGAATTATTTGAGTCCAATGCAAAAGCCAGGTTGTTGTTTGAACAAGCCAACCAGATTCTCGGGTTTAAGATCAGCGACACCATGTTTGCCGGCACCGCCGATGAACTTAGACGCACCAATGTCACGCAGCCCGCTGTCTTCATTCATTCCGTCGCCGTGGCGCTCTCCAGCGATTCTTTTGCACCAGACATGGTAGCGGGACATTCCC
>JAYWDR010000013.1:0-8029 GCA_043779735.1 Cyclobacteriaceae bacterium
TTGTATTTCTTTACAAGTCGGTCAGCCTCCTTGATAGCTTCTTTGTTTTTTTTGATGGCATCTTCTACTTCTTTTTGATCTGTTTCGAACCGACCCATCCGGGTTTTATAGCCTTCAATTTCATCCTCCAGATCCTGAACCTCGTCCGGTAGGTCACCCCGTAATTTGCGGAGTTGGTCTAGTTTTGTGTCTATGGACTGTAGTTTTACAAGGGCCTCTAGTTTTTGTGTAATCGTCTGATTTTCCATTATTTACAAGTAGCTTATAGGATTCGTGACCGTCTTAGAAAAATTGATCGCAAAAGTAGAGAATTTTTTACTTAAAACCTCCATAAAGAGTTCTTTCGTGAACTGCTCGCTTTCATAGTGCCCAATGTCTGCGATCATGATTTTGCCCTCCGCATCGAAGAACTCATGATACTTGAAGTCGGCGGAGATATATACATCGGCCCCTTGGGCGAGCGCCTCTGGCAGCATGAAACTTCCGGCACCTCCGCACAACGCTACTTTTCTGATGGGCCTGTCAAGTAGTGGAGTGTGCCGAACAGAACAACCAACAGGGATATTCATCTGCTTTTTTAAACGCTGCAAGAAGTGAATTGGTTCAGCAGGAGATTCCAACTCCCCAATTAATCCTGCGCCTACTTCCGGATTTATGTTTTCAAGTTGTGTCAAGTAATACGCCACCTCTTCGTAAGGATGTGATTTACGCAAAGCTGCAATGACCTCTTGTTGCTGATGAGATGGGAGGATGACTTCGATCCTTGATTCCTCCACTATTTCGCGTTGTCCCGGCTTTCCGATGAAAGGATTTGCACCCTCTGTCGGTTCAAATGCTCCAGTTCCTGCAGTTTGAAAGCTGCAATTTTTATACTTGCCGACCTGCCCGGCCCCAGCTTCATACAGAGCATCGAGCACCAGTTGGAGATGTTCTGTTGGAACAAAAGTTACAAGTTTGGAAAGGGTTCTCTTTCTCGAGACCAGCACATGGACGTTTTTGAGTCCAATCTTATCCGCAATTTTCGTATTAACGCCAGGGTGGACATTGTCAAGATTTGTGTGCACCGCGTAGATAGCGATGCTGTTCCTGATGGCAGCAATTACAGTTCGCTCTACATAAGTTTGGCCCGTCAGCTTCTTAATTCCCTTGAAGAGTATGGGATGGTGGGCTACGATGAGATTGCATTTCAATGCAATCGCCTCGGCCACGACGGCTTCAGTGCAATCGAGGGTCACCACTATGCCTTGCACGTCGGATTGTGGGTCACCGGTGAGCAGACCACTATTGTCGTACGACTCCTGGTATGCAACAGGGGCCAGAGATTCTAAATAAGCGGTAACATCTTTTATCTTTGGAGTGGGCATTTAGCTGATTTTGAACAAATTTATTGAATTGGGCCAAGAGATGATGAAAATAGTAAAACTCCTACTCTATCCCATTGCCGCACTTTACAATCTTGGCACCCGGTTTAGAAATTATTTATATAACATTGGTCAGAAGCCTTCTTTTGAGTTTGACACCACCGTAATCGTAGTGGGTAACCTGAATGTCGGCGGCTCGGGTAAGACCCCTATGATTGAATACCTCATTCACCTGTTAATGGAACAGTTTGCTGTGGTCACCCTGAGTCGCGGGTACAAGCGGGAAACAACTGGTTATCGACTGGCCACGGACGCCGACGATGCACACACCATCGGAGATGAGCCTCTTCAGCTTTACCGGAAATTCAGAAAACAAATAGAGGTAGTGGTGGGAGAGGACCGTGCCATTGCCATTCCACACATTCTTAAGGAGTTTCCAGAGACAGACATTATCCTCTTGGACGATGCTTTGCAGCATCGCTCTGTAAAGCCTCAACTGGCCGTGTTGGTTACCGAGTTTTCAAATCCATTTTACCTGGATTTTGTCTTACCACTTGGCGGCCTTAGGGAGGCCAGAGTAGGTGCTGCGAGGGCTGACATTATTGTTGTTACAAAATGCTCTGCACATCTCTCACGAGAAGAGCAGCGCATTATGACCCAGGCGATCCACCGCTATTCCGGCCTAAAGCCTGTATTCTTCTCGCACATTGAGTATGGGGGCCCTATTGCCTTTGGAAAGCCTGGACCTATGACTAAGAATGCAATTCTTGTGAGTGGCATAGCAATGCCGGGTCAGCTAATTGACTTTTGCGAATCCCAACATACAGTACTGAAACATTTTGATTTTCCCGATCATCACCGGTATTCATTAGGTGACCTTGTAACCATTGAGCATTTCTGCAACAGCCTGTCTGATCCTTTTGTGATTCTAACGACTGAAAAAGACATGGTGAAGCTAATTGAGCCAGACTTTAAACCTTTTGTGGAACGTTGGCCTTGGTTTTGTATACCTATCAAGCAGGAGTTTTTACAAGATGGACTGAAATTTGATAAACTCATTTTAGGTTCAGTGATCAACCCCCCCGGAACTAAATGAGTCCTTTAACTTTACGCATGCTCGCTCCGAGAATTATGGGACTATTGCTCCTTATAATGGCCTTTTCGGCCGATGCTCAGCGTAAGAAGGCACCTCCTTCTCGTGTAGGATCTTCGATTGTGGATGACTCCACTAAGACGGTGTATGGTCCGGCCACGTCGCGCTGGACAACTGAAAGTGGCTTGTTTGACAACCGACCCAACTACCGTCCTTTGGATACGGCCGTCAATAATTATGATAAATGGACACACGTTCAGCGTTTCAACAATTATTACAAGGACCTTGGGGTAATGGGGACGGCCATGTCTCCGATCTTTCCGGAAGTTCCTGTTGTTGTTGGGGGGACTTCAGGATTCACTACCTATGATCCTTATTATACCTCGGCTGAACCACACTATTTTGACACGAAGTCTCCTTACTCACGCATGTTCCTTATTTGGGGTGGCAATGGGCGGGCGATGACACAAATTGAATTCAGCAGGAATATTAATCCACGTTGGAATTTTGGATTCAATTATCGGCCCATCCTGGTGGACAAACAAATCCAGAGCAAGGGGAAGGGAGATTCGCAAACCACCAGCCATTACTATGATTTCTATACAACCTATGCCTCAAAAAATAATCACTATTTATTACTATTTAGTTTTAGAAGAATGTTACATCGGGTGAATGAGAATGGGGGAGTTGTAAAGACTGCCAGTGACCCATACGAGAAATATTTTGATGTAAGGGCCGCCACAAACCTTACAGCTGCTAAAACTGAGGCTTTCCGTGTCAATTTTCATTTGCTCCAACAATACCAGTTGTCCAGCCCATTCCAACTTTATCACATCGCTGATTATACAGAGCAATCGAATGTATTTTCTGACGATGCTAAGCAGGAGAATCCAAATTATTTTGATCATTATGAGAAAGTAGGCTCAGATACCACCAAGCCACACGATCGCACAACTTTTTTCACGATGCAACAAGAGGCTGGTGTCAAAGGAAATGTGTCAAAACTGTTTTATAGTGCCTACTATAAGCTTCGAACCATTAAGTATTCGAATCAATACTTGAATGATATCGCATTGGCGGTGTCTACATCCGCTAATGAAAGTTACCTGGGGGGACGACTTTCGTTGAAAATGGATTCTCTTACTGAAATCACGGGTTCAGCCGAATATCTTTTAGGCGGATATTATCGCATTGAAGGACATATCCAGACACCTTGGCTGGAGGGATCCTTTGTCAATTCTTTGTCTAAGCCTGGCACGATGCAAATGGTGTATCGTGGAAGTCATGATTACTGGAACCACGCTTTTGTAGGAATCAATTCAACTCAGGCGCGAGGATTTTTGAAATTGAAAGCCGGTGCTATTCAACTCACCGGCGGTGTCACCTTCAATTTGCTGCATAACTATGTTTACTTTAAGGAAGTGGACCCTGTAGATCCGGTCGACAAGCAACGGGTGTTACCCTACCAATCTTCTGGCAGCCAATCCACCATGGCACCTGAGGTAAAGGGTAGCTTTCGATTCCTTCGGAATCTTTACTTCCGCCCTCAGGTAATTTATACAACCTTGATTGCAAATGCTGATAACGCCTTGAGTATTCCTAAGCTATTTGTCAACAGCCAGCTGGCCTATGAAAACATGCTTTTCAAAGGACATCTTCAAATGCAGATGGGTGTTGATGTTCATTGGCAATCCACATACTATGCGACTGGGTATGACCCTGTAATCCAACAGTTCTATATTCAGAATACGGTCATCAGTCCTTCATTCCCAATGGTTGATTTATTTTTTTCAGGGAAGATGAGGCGGGGTCGATTCTTTGTTAAGTACAATAATTTTAGTCAGGCATTCTCGAAGGTTGGCTACATGCCGACACCAGGATATCCTATCACCCGCCCAATGATTGACATTGGATTTGATTTTTTACTTTTTGATTGATGCGTAGCACTATGCGAAGCCTTGTACCACTCTCGCACCCAACTGTTGCACTCGAATGGCTGACCGCCCGAATACCCTGACTACGTTTTTTGTTTTTTCTTTTTTGCTGCCGGGAACAGAACATTGTTCAGGATCAGGCGGAACCCAGGTGAGTTAGGATGTAAATTCAGGTCAGTGGGTTCTTCAGATACCGTGTGCTGATAATCTTCCGGATCATGACCTCCGTAGTATGTCCAAAATCCCTTGCCAAATACTCCATGCAAGTATTTTGCTTCATCGATCTCCCGATTTTCGCCCATGATGACCACGTCGGATTTGATAAGATGCTTTTTGAATCCGGTGGTTTGTCCATAAAATCCTTTTATCACTTTCGTATGATTTTGTGTCAGCATAGTAGGAATGGGGTCCCACTTGGCCGAGAATTCGAAGACATTGAAGTAGTCATTGTCCTGGCGTAGCCCCCGCTCCGGGGCATTGTTGTCGATATCAGAAAACTCGTAGGTGTAAGGGTCACGTACCAGGTGAAAATTTGTGAAGGCAAGGGTATTGTCAAAGATCAGTTTTTCCTGTGCGTGAGGGTCGGATGCGTCGCCATCAAACATTCTTTCGCAGATGTCTGTGCCTTCGGCTGCCAGGGCAATGTCGAATGAGTCGGTGGCAGAGCACATGGCAAAAAGAAATCCACCGCTGGCAACAAATTCTTTGATGTGTTTGGCCACCGCTAACTTGAGTTGTGACACTTTTGGGAACCCATGTTTCCGCGCCAGGTCTTCTGCTTCTTTTTGTTGCTCCAGGTACCAGGGCATGTTGGCATAATTGCTGTAGAATTTGCCATATTGACCAGTGAAGTCTTCATGGTGAAGGTGCAGCCAATCGTATTTAGCCAAGCCTCCATTCATTACCTCATCATCAAAAACCATATCATAGGGTATTTCTGCGTAGCTCAGCACCAGCGTGACGGCATCGTCCCATGGCTGCTTTGACCTTGGAGTATACACGGCGATCTTGGGGTACTTCTCGAGCTTCATGATATCATAATTCATGGCGGGGCTTGCAATGTCTGCCAAGATCTGGTTGGCCTCGGCATCAGAGATAATCTCATAGGTTACCCCGCGCACGACGAGCTCATTTTGAATAGCAGGATGATATTTGGCCATGAAGCTTCCACCGCGATAGTTCAGAAGCCAATCAACTTCGGAGTCTTTTTTGAGCACCCAGTAGGCAATACCGTAGGCTTTAAGGTGATCTGCCTGTTTTCCATCCATTGGAATAAAGATGTAATTGGCCCTTCCGGCAAGGCTTGCAGCCAAAAAGCAAAACAAAAGTAGTATACGCATCGTTACAGGTAGCACTCTCAAAGGAACAAACTATTACACACAATAATCCTGAGGTAAAACGTAAAAGGTGGTATTTTTGTGACCTGAATGTAACAGTTTATTTAAAAAATGATAGAAAACTTAAAAGAAGGACTCCGCTCCGTGCAGGCAAATCTGCTTCGATCCGTACTTACGGCTCTTATCGTTGCGATTGGCATTACCTCGTTGGTGGGTATACTCACGGCCATTGATGGAATTGAATATTCGGTATCCGAGAGCCTCTCCTCTCTGGGGGTGAACACCTTCGACATAAATTCAAAACGGAACAGGAACGCCAGTCAGCAAGGCATTAAGCAAAAGATTTATAAGCCGCTTCAGTTAAATGAAGTGCAGAGGTTCATAGACCTCTATAAATTTCCGGCC
Source organism: Cyclobacteriaceae bacterium (assembly GCA_043779735.1). GTDB lineage: Bacteria > Bacteroidota > Bacteroidia > Cytophagales > Cyclobacteriaceae > ELB16-189. The sequence goes on from JAYWDR010000013.1 coordinate 6,131, forward strand.
AGTATTAGTTTATCGGCGGACCTTACCGGGATTGCGGAAGTAAAGTATGCTTCAAAAAAGACCAATCCAAATATCGGAGTAGCTGGCATCAATGAAGAATACCTGGCGATTAAGGGTCTGAATATAGAGAAAGGCAGAAACTTCTCGCCACTGGAAATTCAATATGGTACGAAGGCTGTCATCATTGGAAAAAAAGTCCTTGATGCTGTGTATGAGCCGAACGATGACCCTATCGCTTCAGAAATTTCATTTAAGGGCACACGGTTTCGTGTGATTGGTGTGCTGCAGGAGAAGGGCCAGTTGGCGGAGGATAATTACGACAACATGGTTTTTATACCGCTGATCGTAGCAAATCAATTGGCTTCCGGTCGTGGGCTTGACTACAGCCTTACTGTGGGAGTCAACGATTTGACTCAAATGGATTTGGCGATGGGAGAGGCTACTGGACTTATGCGGTCACTGCGGAGAGATCAAATCGGGAATCCAAATTCATTTGAATTGGATAAGAGTGAAACCCTAAGCCAGCAATTGGAAGGCATTACTAGCGGACTACGGTTCGGTGGCTTTGGCGTAGGATTTATCACGTTGTTGGGAGCCTCCATTGCCTTGATGAATATTATGCTTGTATCCGTTACGGAGCGAACACGAGAGGTGGGTGTAAGGAAGGCATTGGGAGCGACACCACTGAGAATTCGACAGCAATTTGTAATTGAGGCCATTGTAGTATGTTTGATCGGTGGGGTGGCAGGAGTGATTCTGGGTATATTGATTGGTAATGTGATTGCGCGCGCGATTGGTATTGATACGTTCGTATTGCCCTGGCTATGGATGATGGTGGGCATGGTTGTGTGCATCGTGGTGGGGCTTTTGTCGGGTTATTATCCTGCCTACAAGGCTTCGAAATTGGATCCTATCGAGTCTTTGAGATTCGAGTAACAATTCAAGGATTAGTTTTCTTTTCTTTACCTCCTCTTTAGGAGAGATGCCAGAGTGGCCGATCGGGGCGGTCTCGAAAACCGTTATCCGCTTAGGCGGATCCAGGGTTCGAATCCCTGTCTCTCCGCCAAACATTGATTATTAGCCTATTTATAGCCTTTTGTTACTATTGATGTTACTATAAATGCCCTTTTAGGGTAATTTATCGTGATTTAACACACTTCTAGAATTGGGCCAATTTTCCGCATTTTAATGGGTGACTTTCGGGCATAAAAAAAGGTGAGGTTTAACCCTGACCTTTCCGCTTGCCGGCGGCAATCGTTGAAAAACCTGTAATCAATCTTATTTATTTGAAAGGAAGAAACCTCACACCTTCTTGGAATCGAACTCAGCAGTTTTTTGTAACCCAATCCCAAAAATCAGGAGGAGATACATTTAATGTTCTAAGATTAGTTTGAATGTGTGTAAAGGGAATCTCCTTATCTGCTCCCCTGAAAATAATTGAACGCCTACAACCTGGGCACTTCCATTTATAATGTTTTCCAACACTATCAAAATAACACTTTCTGGAAGTCAAGAATTTTTCCCAGCATATGGTTTTGACTGGCCTGGAATTTCCCATTAGGCAGTAGCCATAGTGTTTATTCTAATAGGTGTCTCTGCTGGTAAATTGAAATTTCTTAAAATACCCTTCTCATCTACAAATACATTGTTCGAGAAATTCTTTCTCAGAATCCTCCCCCTTACCCAACCATATTTTGCCAATTCTTTAGTCACTTCCGCTTCAGGCAATTTAAAGATGTTTTCAAAAAAATCATCAATGACTTCCTCGAAAAGCATTTTAAGAGAGGCTTCCTTTGTCTCGCCATAAGCTGACAAGTCAAGCGATGGGATGTACGTAACTATGTGGCCGTGATCCTCAAACTCAGCAACGTTGATTCTCATTGCAGCTTTGTGGCCGAC
>JAYWDR010000014.1:0-8008 GCA_043779735.1 Cyclobacteriaceae bacterium
TTGGTCAATTCACTGAAGTAACGAACGCCATGGATTTTGATCCATTGATCCACTTGTTGCTGGGCTTGCTCTATAGTCATAATGCTTGCATTGATTATCAATATCTAACTTAACTCACCAAACTTAACTACTCAACACGCTAACACATTACTTCAGCAACTCTTCAAAGTTAATATTCAACACTTCATATTTCTGCCAGCCCAGAAAGTCAAAGTGCCACCACTCGGAAGAATTCACTTTGAAGCCATTACGTTCCATGACCCGAATGATCAGATCGCGGTTCCTTTTGATCTCAGGATCTTTCACCTCGCTAGAAGGCCATGCCTCTTTTTTAAAGCTGTCAAATTCCGTGGGCATCTTCAATTCCACCCCGGTTTTTAAATCGACAATCGTCATGTCAAGGGCGCAGCCACGGTTGTGTCTCGATCCACGATAGGGAGAGGCTACATAGGTTGTATCATGATAGACTTCATAGAATTTAACTGTTGCAGAGTACGGGCGATAGGCATCGTATATTTTAATGCCTATTCCTTGCGCGTTGAAGTCGGCCTGCGCTCTTTGGAGCGCCTCCGCCACTGACCTTCTTGAGTAGGCCTTCGCAAGGTTGTAGATTTTCTCTTTCGTAAAATTATTGATGGTCGCGTACCGAATATCCAGCACAATACCCGGTATGAATCCTTCAAGATCGACCAATTCTTTCTCTGGATGACGGATCAGGCTTTCCTTATAGTCCTTGTATTGCGTGGCCGTGAGACCGTACTTGCTTTGTCCTGCCATCGGTAGTGGCAGAAAAAGGAAAAAAATAACCAGCCTTCTCATATTCATCTTTAACTTTAGTTTTTAATCCTCAAATCCGAATCAAATTATTGGTCCATGAAATTACTGAAAAGAATTCTAATCGGCCTGGTCTCACTAGTGCTCCTCGTTGTACTCAGTATGTACCTGTACCTCCAAACCACCAAGCCGAGTTACTCCGGCGAATTGACCCTGACGGGGTTACATACCAGCGTAGAAGTCTTGTACGATGACTATGGTGTGCCTCATATTTACGCACAAAATGATGAGGATGCCTACTTTGCGCTGGGCTATGTTCATGCTCAGGATAGGTTGTTCCAGATGGAAATGTTGCGAAGGGCCGCCGGGGGAAGGTTATCGGAGATCCTGGGTCCAGATATGTTGAAAACGGACAAGTTTTTTCGAACCCTCGGCATCAACCAATTCGCCAAAGAGCACGCTGAGAAATTCTTTAGCACAGATACTTCAGATTTTCAACGCGCGGCCCTCGCCTACCAGGGTGGCATCAATGAATATGTGCGGACCGGCAAGACTCCATTGGAGTTTAGCATCATTGGCATACCCAAATCGGAATTCACACCTGTAGATATGTACCTCGCGGCAGGTTTCGTTTCTTTTGGCTTCGCTGAAGGAATCCGGGCCGATCCTGTCCTGGAAAAGATCAAAACCGAACTCGGCGAGGAATACTTGAAAGATCTGGCCGTGCAAACACCGGGAGATGCAGTAAGAATCAAGAGTTTTCACGGACCGGTGAAGAAATTCGCGACTGACTCGCTCATCGCCTCCCTTAGCGAAGCTTTGGACAAGATTCCTGTACCGGTTTGGTCAGGGAGCAATGGCTGGGTGATCGCCGGCAGCCGCACCGCTTCGGGCTTGCCCATCCTGGCCAACGACACCCATATGAAATTCGGACAGCCTGCCGTGTGGTTTGAAGCACACCTTGAGTATCCCGGATTCAGTTTTTATGGCCACCATTTAGCCGGGATACCCTTCGGTGTGCTTGGTAATAACCGCTTCTGTGGCTGGGGCCTCACGATGTTTGAAAATGATGATGCTGATTTTTTCACAGAGACCGTCAACCCGGAAAATGCAGATCAGGTTAAGTTTATGGGTCAGTGGGAGAATCTTTCGATTCGGGAAGAGATAATAAAGGTGAAAGGAGAAAAGGACGTTATCCTTTCTGTAAAATCTTCCCGGCACGGCCCCCTGATTAATGGCATCATGAACGATGTCGTTCCTGATACATCCCCCGTTTCGCTGTCATGGATGCCCAATCGTATCACGAATAAATTTCTCCAGGCAGTCTACCAACTCAACCATGCAGCCAGTTTCGCGGAGGCGGAAAAATCTGCGGCCCTGTTTGCTACCCCGGGTCTGAACCTCATGTATGGCGATGTCGCTGGCAACATCGCCTGGTGGGCGGTGGCTAATTTACCCATCCGACCTGCTCACGTAAGCTCAAAATTCTTTCTGGACGGCGCTTCCGGCAACGATGAATACCTGGGATTCTATGCTTTTTCCAAGAACCCGCAAGCCATTAATCCGCCGTGGGGGTATGTCTACTCCGCCAACAACCAGCCCGATACCGTGGATGGAATTTTATATCCCGGCTATTATTATCCTCGTTCGAGAGCTGGCAGAATAGTCGAACTGGTAAGCCAGGACAAGCAGTGGACCACAGAAGATATGAAGAAAATAAACCTTGATGTGACTTCTTCCATGCATGCTGACATCGCCAAAGAAATTGCGTTGGCTCTTCAATTAACATCCCACCCGGAATTCAAAGAATTGGCTGATATTTTAAACCAATGGAATGGTGAACACGAGGTTTCAGACATTGCTCCTTCAGTGTACTATGACCTGCTCTCACAAATCATGTTCCTGGCGATGAAAGATGAGTTGGGAGCAACAGCGTACAAAACTCTTATCAGCACCTCTATCCCCAAAAATTCCTACCAACTGTTCATTCAAAATGACAGTTCACCCTGGTGGGACGATGTGCGAACGCTGAACAAGAAGGAAACGCGGGTAGACATTGTTCTGTTGGCGGCCCAACACACACTCGACCTGCTGCATGCAACAAGTGGAAAAAAACCTGAAGACTGGACCTGGGGAAAAATACACACATTAACACACAACCATCCACTTGGCGTTGTCAAGCCGCTTGACAGATTATTTAACGTGGGACCACTTGCCGTACCCGGTGGCAGCGAAGTGCTCAACGCCCTTGATTTTGAACTGGATACCACAGGTTTTTTTCCTGTCATGTCAGGGCCCGCCCTAAGGAAGATCACAGACTTCGCTGACTTGAACAATGGCGAAACCATCTCGCCCACGGGGCAATCCGGCAATGTGATGAGTCAATACTATGATGATCAGGCAGAAATGTATGCGGTGGGTAAGTTCAGGAAAATGCTGATGGGTGAAGAGTCCATCCGATCGAACTCCCGGAATAGGCTTATGCTTAAACCGCAATAAGGTCGCCCTATTTAGTTATTAAGAATAGCACAATGATTGATGTTGTCTCCATTCGCGCTTCTACTCCAGGCTGTAAAACCAAAATACATTTCAACAATGCGGGCGCATCGCTGATGCCCTCACCTGTCATTGAAGCAATGACTCAATATATTTCTCTTGAGTCCCTGATGGGTGGTTATGAGGCCGCGGAGGAAAAGGCTGCTGACATCGAGGGGTTTTATGGCAGTATGGCAAAGTTACTGAAGACCAACTCCAATAATATTGCCTTTACTTCCAGCTCGACCAACTCTTTTGCACGGGCTCTGTCATGTATTCCCTTTCAGCGAGGTGAGAGTATCCTGATTGCCAACGAAGATTACGTTTCAAATCAATTGGCTTTTCTGTCACTGCAAAAACGTTTTGGTATCGAGCTGCTTAGGGCCAAAAGTCTTCCGGGGGGTGGTGTGGATATCGACGATATGAAAAGTCTGATGGACCTGCGCCATCCAAAGCTTGTGTCACTCACTCACGTTCCCACCAACAGTGGCTTGGTTCAGCCTGTTTATGAGGTGGGGGCGCTATGCCGTGAAAGGAGCCTGTTGTATCTCGTGGATGGATGTCAGAGCGTTGGCCAAATTGCTGTGGATGTTGCCCGAATGCAATGTGATTTTTTTTCAGGCACCTTCCGAAAGTTCTTACGCGGCCCGCGCGGCGCGGGATTCTTGTATGTTTCGGATAATGTATTGTCCAAACAACTCGAACCATTATTCATCGATATGCGCGGGGCCGATTGGATGGAAAAAGATTCCTACCAACCACGGCAGGATGCGAGACGATTCGAAGATTGGGAGCTTCCCTATGCATTGGTGCTAGGAAGCAAAGCCGCTGTAGACTATGCGCTGGCGGTTGGGCTTGAGGCTATACAAAAGCGCAATGAGTACCTCTGCCAACTTCTGCGCAAGCAATTGGAAAAATTACCCCTGGACCTGCTTGACAAAGGTCCTCGGCAAAGCAGTATCATAACGATAAGAATTTCCGGAAAGGACGCCAACACCGTATTAAAGACATTAAGAAGAAAAGATATCAATACTTCCATCACTACCCGTGGATCCGCCGTCATCGATTTTGACGCAAAAGGGGTGAGTTGGGCTTTGAGAATTTCTCCTCATTATTACAATACGGAACTTGAAGTCGATGTCTTACTATTAGCCTTAAGCGAAATTCTGGCATAACCATGCAACGGAACGAATTTCTAAAGATCCTTGGTACTGGTACACTGCTGGCCTGTGCGGGGTGCCTTGACTCTTGCTCTTCCAAGGGCACGGATCCTTTGCCAGTCAACGTCGACTTTATACTGGACCTCACACTGCCTGAAAATGCAGCACTGACAAATGTCGGTGGATCTGTATCAAAAAACGGTGTGATCGTGGTGAAATTTTCGGCTTCAGAATTTGTAGCCCTCAGTCAAGCTTGTACCCATCAGGGCACGGCCATCAACTACCAGTCTTCTCAGCAAAATTTCTTATGCCCCAATCACCTGAGCAAGTTTGATAAGAACGGTGGCGTAATAAACGGACCAGCCAGTTCAGCGCTCCATAAATACAACACTGAACTTACCAGCACCAATCTCAGGGTATTTTCATAGTTACTGGGTGCATTTCAAATTGTCGCGGTGCCGAAATTGTTTACACAGTTGAAACTACTTAGGGTCCCTTGGTGACTTAGCGTCTTAGCGGCAAATATTCGATGCCTATTGCCACTAAAGCACCAAGACACGAAGAAATTACAAAGAATGCCTCACTAAAGTATTTGGGATGCGCGATAATTTGAAATGCACCCTATTTACCAAGTACTCCCAGGCATTAGCGAAGTAGTAGTATCTTGGCTTAGTGAAACCAAGAACAGCCATTTTGCTCATCATTGTAGCTGAGGGTGCGGTGGCAGCCCTGGGCATCTCAAATTATGGATGGAACATCGATGGACTTCAGGCTACCACTCGATTTTCAGGAAGGCTGTCACTTCTGATTTTTAGTTTCATTTTTCTCCTTCACCCGGGGAAAAAGGATCTGCTCACTCGATTTTTTTCCGGGCAGTATTTTCTACTCTTCGCGATCGCACACGGCATCCATTTATTTGAATTACTGAGCTATGTGTATCTCTCTGGAATAATCCTTTTGCCCTACCGGGTGGCCGGCGGCTTTCTGGCGTACGCTTTAATATTCCTTATGCCTTGGTTCCAAAACAAATTCGAAAGCATGGCAATAAGCGAAAGGAAGTTCTATGCCCTGGGTTCCGTTTATCTTTTTTATGTTTGGTTCATATTCTTTATGACCTATGTAGCCCGATTGAACGGAAGTTTTCAGAATGCCGGCGGAACCTATGCAGAACACGCCATCTTGATGGGGTGGGTTTGTGCGATCCTCGGTATTAAGCTCTTGCATATCTTCCTTAAAAAGGATTTGCCATGATAAAAGACTAACAACTATACCATATACCCCATCCACATGATGAAGACATTGATATCCATGCTGTTTGGTTCCCTGCTTGCACTCCTCGGTTGCAAGACATTCACGAAAGAGACAAGGCCCAATATTATCTATATCATGGTGGATGACATGGGGTATGGCGACCTCAGCAGCTATGGAAGAAAGGAATACCAAACGCCGGCACTGGATGCCTTCGCAAAAGAAAGCATGATGTTTACACAAGCCTATGCTGCCGCTCCGGTTTGCACACCTTCCAGGGTAGCTTTCATGACAGGAAAGTATCCAGCGCGTAATCCCATCGGGTTAAGAGAGCCACTCAAGATGGATTCCACAGATATCCATTTGGGTTTGTCCTCAAACCTGCCGACCGTTTCATCGCTGCTAAAAAAGTCAGGGTATGCGACTGCATTGTTTGGCAAATGGCATCTTGGATTCAAGCCCGAATTCTTTCCAGCAGCTCATGGTTTCGACACCTTCTTTGGAATTTCTCCTGGTGCCGCCGACTATGTGAGCCATCGGTATGAGGGCAAGGATGTGCTGTTTGAAAACAACGAGCCTGTGAAAAAAGAGGGATACTTGACCGACCTGATAACGGACCGGGCGATAGAATATATCACGAAAACAAAGGGTCCCTTTTTTCTAAGCATGCAATACACTTCACCGCATTGGCCCTGGCAGGCCCCCGGCGACCCGGCTTACCCTGACTCCGTAAAAATGTCAAGCGGAGGCAGTGCGGAGACCTACGCCGGGATGGTACAAAACCTGGACATGAATATTGGGCGATTGTTGGCTTCCATCAAGGACACAGGCATGGCTAAAAACACGTTGGTCATTTTTACCAGCGACAATGGTGGGGAACGCTACTCCAACATGGGGCCGCTGAAGGGAAAGAAGTTTCAGTTATGGGAGGGCGGCATCCGCGTACCCGCTTGGGTGCGGTGGCCCGGCAAAATCAAACCCAATACGAAGACTGATCAGGTGGCCGTTACGATGGACTGGACTGTGACCATACTCAAAGCTGCTCAGATTACAACAAGTGATATCACCTTTGACGGCATTAACCTGCTGCCTATTCTATCTGGAGAAAGTGAAGACCTCAGCCGAAAATTGTATTGGAGAATGACCAACCGCGAACGATGGGATGCCTATCGCAGCGGCGATTGGAAATATATCAAAACTCCACAGGATGAAGGACTTTACAATGTTGCTAACGATATGGGTGAAACCACCGATCTGAAAGAAGCCCAGCCCGATGTGTTTAAAAGTCTGAAATCAGAATTTGAAAGCCTTGACAGGGAAATGCTTGAACCCTACGTCTTCTCAAAGAAGCAATAGTACCTATCGTACAGGCTAGAATTCCATACGCTACTTTTCAAGACCCAGGTATTCCTCAATTTTTTCCTGGTGAATAAAAATGTAATCATGAGAGTAAGCGCCATTAAGGTCATGAATTGTCTCAACCCTCACAGGCTTAAAATCCTTTGAGGATTTATAGATGCTGAAATTGAGTTCTGTCATCAACTCATAAATATTCCTAACATTTTCCACCATCTTATCGTTGTCATCAATACCCGTGAGTATTTCACAAAAAACAATAGGCTTCCGATTGGTTAACACTTCCTTTATTCCTTTCAATACCTCGTACTCAAACCCTTCGACATCAATCTTCATAAATGAAATATCATCCTTTATTCTTGAAAAGAATTTATCACCTGCCACAGAATAAATGGATGTAGAGTATTCATCCTGGGAGGGGCTAAATCCCTGGATCAAAGAGCTTGTCCCGCTATCCCAGGCATTTGAATACAAATACGTGACATCATCTGTCGAAGAAATAGCAACAGGAAAAACATGCGTGTAGGAAAATTGGTTGAGTCGAATGAGTTCATAGAGATAAAAAACACATGGTGGGTTGGGCTCAAACCCAATATATTTCAGATCCTTATTGACAGATTTCAAGTTCAACAGAAACTGTCCAACGTTTGCGCCGATATCAATTACCGTTTTCTCCGGCCATAGCCTTGCAACAATCAAGAGATTATTCTTTAACCAGGGTGAAAAATCCGGGATAAAGTGAAATCGACCAATTCCATATATCAGCGGTATTTTTACGTTGAGGCCATGATAGCTCAAGGAGGTTTTTCTAATACCTAGCTTTGATAGTCCTACCAGAATCTCACGAATAGCCTTTCTAATAAATAATGGAGCTGACTGCAAATTAATCATACAAAAATCTATCGTCCTTTATTATTTCCTGAGATTGACCAACA
>JAYWDR010000015.1:0-7999 GCA_043779735.1 Cyclobacteriaceae bacterium
GGAACCTATGGCGATCTCGTTGAGTCTCTGCTCAAGCGCAGCATCGAAATAAAAGACTCAGGCACCAGCCTGCCGGGCCATGGTGGCTTTCTAGATCGATTTGACGGCCTGCTGATTTCGGCACCCTTTATTGTGGCATTTCTGGAGATTTTTTAGTCTACCTTTTCGTTTCTCATGGCTCGCCACCTAACATACCCCAAAGGAGTGACCCATTTTTGATGCCTTTCCATAAAGAAAGAACTGTTTCTAAGTCTTTATGCTAAAGAATATTCCGAGCATAAGCTTTCAGCTGCTTGCCTCCCCAAAACAAGTAATTTATATATCTTTGCCACCGTTTTCGGATTCAGGGTTTGGACATAATGTTTAAATAGTCCTTCAATTCTGACACTGAATTTTACTTCTAAATTCCTCTTAAAATGTCATACATAGAACCTGCCCCACTACTCGACAAAGAGAATCCTTTTGAGGCAATGATGTCCCGTTTCCAGACAGCATCACAAATCCTGGGTCTTGAAGAACAAGTGTACAACGTATTAAAAGTCCCGGCTCGACAGGTCATTGTATCGCTTCCGGTAACCATGGATGATGGCAGCATTCGGGTGTTCGAAGGCTACCGTGTTATTCACTCTACTATTCTCGGTCCATCCAAAGGGGGAATCCGTTTCGATCCTGGTGTAAACCTGGATGAAGTGAAGGCGCTTGCGGCCTGGATGACCTGGAAATGTGCCGTCGTAGACATTCCGTATGGTGGTGCAAAGGGGGGGGTAAAATGTAACCCCCGCGAAATGTCAGCAGGAGAAATTGAGCGACTCGTGCGTGCCTACACACTTTCCATGATCGATATCTTTGGGCCCGACAAAGACATACCTGCTCCTGATATGGGTACTGGTCCACGTGAGATGGCCTGGTTAATGGATGAGTATTCACGGAACCAAGGTATGACCGTGAACGCCGTTGTCACAGGCAAGCCTATCGTGTTAGGTGGATCGCTGGGAAGAACAGAAGCCACGGGTCGGGGTGTAATGGCGACAACTCTTGCCGCGATGGGCAAGTTGAAAATCAATCCTTACAATGCTACGTGTGCGGTGCAAGGATTTGGAAATGTGGGCATGTGGGCCGCAAGACTTCTGGAAGAAAGGGGCTTGAAGGTGGTTTCTATTAGTGATTTGTCAGGTGCGTATTACAATGAAAACGGTATTCACATTGACAGTGCCGTAAAATACCGCGATAACAATAAGGGCACACTCGATGGCTATTCTGAAGCCCAAAAAATAAATGGACAGGATATCCTGACCTTGCCTGTTGATGTGCTGGTGCCTGCCGCAACAGAAGATGTGATCACTGTAAGCAATGCTGCAAAAATTCAAGCCAAGTTAATTGTGGAAGGAGCCAACGGCCCTACTTCCTCCAAAGCGGATGGCATCATTTACGAGAAGGGAATCAGCGTGGTGCCAGATATTCTTGCCAACGCAGGTGGTGTAACCGTTTCCTATTTTGAGTGGGTGCAAAATCGTCTTGGATACAAGTGGACCGCTGAACGAGTGAACCGACGAAGTGATAGGATCATGAAAGACGCCTTTGACAATGTGTATCGGGTTGCCACGGAATACAAAGTTTCGATGCGTATTGCTGCCTACATGGTCGCCATTGACAAGGTCGCTAAGACCTATAAATTCCGCGGTGGATACTAATATTCAACACACAACGTATTGGATCCTGATTATTGAAAATTTGTGCTCAGTAATTCCTCCATGAAGTCAAGTCTACTAAAATCTAATCGCTTGAATTTTTTCGTATGATCATTCATAAGGAAGGAAGAACACTGCTGTTTGTCTTATTGGTGACTTTGTTTGCGCTCAACTGGGCAGTGACGTACTTTCTGCCCGAAGCCCTGATGGTTCAAAAACTCATCCTTAGTGTCAGCCTTTTTTTCTATATCATCATCCTTCAGTTCTTTCGTAGCCCTGTATTTTCAATTGCAAAGAATGAAAGATGCGTCCTTGCGCCGGCCGATGGCAAAGTGGTCGTGATTGAAGAAACAGAAGAAAATGAGTACCTGAAATCAAGACGGAAACAGATCTCAATTTTCATGTCGCCGATAAATGTTCATGTCAATCGCATGCCTGTGGGAGGAACCATCAGCTATTTTAAGTACCATGCCGGAAAATATCTGGTGGCCTGGCATCCGAAATCAAGTACCGAAAATGAACGTACCACCGTGGTGGCCCGAATGAAAAACGGTAAAGAAATATTATTTCGTCAGATTGCCGGGGTCTTGGCCCGAAGAATAAAGTGCTATGTCAAAGAAGGTATAGCCCTCGAGCAGGGACAGGAATTTGGTTTTATCAAGTTTGGCTCTCGGGTCGATATTTTTCTTCCGCTGGATGCTATCGTCAAAGTCAGCATCGGAGATGTCACCAAAGCTGGCCGCACGGTGATCGCAGAAATTAGCTGATCAACTTTCTATAACTTCGACAAGGCCGCTATATATCGGTCAGGTACATCACCTTTGGTGGCCACCTGATAGTCACTATAACTGCACGGCACGATGCTATTACGGGCATACGCCGACTTGACCGCCATCGGTATTTCCATCCACCATCTCTCCGTGAATTTGCTCTTGTAGAACGTCAACGTCTCAGGCTCCACAGGCATAGATACAGTAAATTTTGTAAAATCATTGCTACGAAAGTCCTGTTCATTCTTACGATGGTAAAAGCCTTCAATGAAATACCATAACATGGTTGCCACCACGGAGGCTGTCTTTTTGTGTGCGTCATCGAGGTCTGGACTGTAGCCATAGAAGCCCACAGAACTTAATTTCTCATTCAAGCCTGCATACCAACAAATCTGGCAAGCATCTTCACCGCTAAGGCCAAAAGGCTGAGCGCGGTCGCTTCCTGGTGCGTCTGCTGAACGGATAGCCGCTATGTCAAATGATAACAAATCGGCCTGTCGGATAGCTGGCTCCATTTCGGCCAGATTTGTCCGCATTTGCCCGATACGAAAAGCCTCGAAATATAACTTCTCAAGAACACTAATGGAGGATGGGTCGATCAGATAACTCTGGTACGCCAAATGTGTATAGCTGAGAAGATAGTTTGGCTCGTGCAACAAAATCTTATGAATGTGCTTCTTGTCGGCGGATGCCCCATGCTTGTCTTCAAGGTCTAAAAACGCATCAATATTGAGAAGGCTTACAAGTTTTTCAAATCCCTCATAACCCCAGTATTGCCCGTAGTCCAAGTCATGTGAGCCACCAAGAACAACCGGAAGGACATTATTTTCAAGCAGAATTCTGCACACCTCACTCAGACGCACATAGGATTCATCCAAGTCAATGCCAACATTTAAATTGCCCAGGTCAACAATCCGGTAGCTGCCTATCCCCCTTTTTAACTGGTAAAGTTTTTTTCTAATTTCATCAGGCCCGTTGCTTTTACCCGCATGATGACCGGCCCCCCGTGTCTCGTTGAACCCTATAATGGCCACCTGAGCGGTTGTGTAGTCCGGCATTTTCTCACCGTAGATTTTGATGTTTTTTAGGACTGAAGATGGGGAGTGGATGGATGAATAAACAGCCTCATCAATGGGAGAAAAAAATAGGGTGAGGTCCATCATCAAACTTGTTTAGAGTGCAGTGAGCTCGAAATGCTAAGGTAACAAAGACGCAGTTATGAATGCAAAATCCCGCCTTCGGTTCAGACCGGTATCCGAACAAAAAACTTCAGGGTTCTTGAAATCCGGGGAGATGTAACAAGCTCCGCTGCTAAAATAAATTACCCCCCAAAGTCGTCAAAACGAACGTTTTCATTCGGGATACCCATATCATCAAGCATTTTGAGTATTGCTGCGTTCATCATGGGCGGACCGCAGAGGTAGTACTCTACGTCTTCCGGGGCTGGATGATCTTTGAGGTAATTATCGTACAAACATTTATGAATGAAGCCTGTATAACCATCGGCATCACTATCCTCTAAGTTCTTTTTTACTTTCCAATTGTCGTCAGGTAATGGTTCAGAAAGACCAATGTGGAATTTGAAATTTGAGAAGTTCTTCTCTATGCTGCGGAAATGTTGGGTATAAAAGAGTTCTTTTTTTGAGCGTCCCCCATACCAATAAGATACTCTTCGTTTTGTTTTCTCAGTGTGGAACAGGTGGAAGATCTGTGCGCGCAACGGAGCCATCCCTGCGCCGCCACCTACGTAAATCATTTCCCGTTGCGTAGGATTGATATGAAATTCGCCATAGGGCCCTGAGATGGTGACTTTATCTCCTGGCTTCCTGGAAAATACATACGAAGAGCAAATTCCTGGATTTACATCCATCCACTTATTATTCTGTCGGTCCCATGGCGGAGTGGCAACGCGAATATTAAGCATTACAATATTCCCTTCTGCCGGGTGATTGGCCATTGAATAAGCTCGGAAGATGGGCTCTTCATTTTTCATCTTTAAATCCCACAATTTGAACTTATCCCAGTCACTCCTAAACACATCGGGCTTGTGACCCAATTCAGGATGAGGCTCAATACTCATTGTCTTGAAGTCGACCGCTACCGCAGGAACATCAATTTGAATATATCCACCTGCTTCAAATTTAAGTGTCTCCCCTGGTGGCAGCCTTACTACAAACTCTTTGATGAAGGTGGAAACGTTGTGGTTAGAGACTACCTCACATTCCCACTTTTTGATACCAAAGATTTCTTCAGGAATACGGATGGAAAGGTCCTGCCTGACTTTCACCTGACAACCGAGGCGCACATGTTCCTTTTTCTCCATGCGTGTGAGGTGACCCAACTCAGTGGGGAGGACATCCCCGCCTCCACTTTCCACCACACACTTACACATCGCACAGGTGCCACCACCACCGCACGCCGAAGGCAAGAATATTTTTTCGATGGCCAGCGTTGAAAGCAATGAATTCCCAGCAGAAACCGTTATAACCTTTTCTCCGTTGATGGTTATTTTTACTGGCCCTGATTGTACCAACTGCTTCTGTGCAAGAAGGAGCAAAAAAACCAGCAATAAAATGATCAGCGTGAAGGCGATAATTGAAGTTGAAATAATCGGCAGCATGTGAATTTGATAAGTACGATACAAATATATTCACCCCCTTTCCAAAAACAGGGTTAGTCCGTAAAAAATATACAAAAATTACTTTGCCGATATTTGGCCTCAAGCGTAGGTAAGTACTTCCTTTTCGATTGGAATGACAAGCACTATTGACGTACCGGGGGCCATGACGACACTAATTCCCATCTGCTGTGACTACTCTCCGATAGGTTCCGCTTGTGATCTTACGGGTGAAAGCTATTTCCAACAAAGACAATTAAAATCGAATTTGTCCATCCTGAAATCGGAAGTTGGACCTATGAACAATATTCATAAAATTTCTTAACTTTTGTTCACAAAACCCAAAAATGCTATGAAAAGATCACTCTATGCCACGATAGGCCTATTGTTGGGCCTTTCGCTATTCTGGGGCTGTGGAAAAAAGCCGCAGATCGTTGTTTCAACGGCGGACCTTGCCGCGTCAGCATGGCTCCAGAAACACTTTCAGGACACCTGTCTTTCGAAGGCATTATATGAAGAGCTGATGGCTCTCCGCGATGCAGAAAGTAGTATGAGTTCAACCATATACAAGACAAGCGCTCTTTCAGTAGGAAGATGCTGCCCGTGTCCTCCTACGGAACTAGCTGATTCGTGCCAATGTGATGTCGCAAGGTATTATGTCAGCGCACCGGGATGGAATTCATCTATTACCATCATGGGTGAAAAAGGTGAAATAACCGAATTGATCCAGTCAAATACTGATAGAGGGATTGTTAAACACGAATTAAAAGCAAAGCTAGCTCCCGGAAACTATACCTATAGAATTGCCGGGGACTTTGGCAAGAAGGCGACTGGTACCTATGAACTTAGAGTGCGAGTGGACGATAAGGGAAAGATTTTCAGGTCGAATTGATCCACAAATCTGCTGGGCATGAGACTTAACCCGCTATTGATAGGCATTCTTTGCCTAATCAGTAGCGGTCTCCTAAGCGCCACCGCTGATGACAAAGAGAAGCAACTTCTGGATTCTGCCTCGTCCATCAAATACATCGATTATGAAAAAACGATGGCAGTACTGGATGAGGCAGAACAAGTTGTTCGCATGGAAGGAAATACCCAAGCTCCCGGGTTTCTGCTGGAGGTGCTCAAAATAAGAATCATATCTACCCGGTATTTTGTTCACTTAAGTCTATGCCGGCAATATCTACTTGAAGCCAAAGAACTCATTCTAAAATCCAAGAAGGATTTAGGAGATCAATATGAACAATACCTGCTTGATAATGACTTGAGTTGGGGGGAGTACTATTACAAGATTGAAGACAATTACCATGCTCTGGCGATTTTTTCAACAAGCATTGAGAGGCTGAGAAGACGTGATCTCAGCACTGACAATTGCCTTGACATCTACAGCACCACTTCATACATCGCGGCCATTCAGTTTGCCACCGGCGAAAATGAAGCTGCTATTAATCAATACTTGGCAAGCATTCCATATTATGAATGCTATCGGGACAAATCCAAGCCGCCAAACTATTCGCTGATTTATAGGAACGTAGGTCAGGTCTATTTGGCCAAAAAACAATACAAAGAAGCGAGGCGCTATTTTACCATGGCAGAAGAATCACTGGCCACATACATCAAGCAACCAAATGCCAGTAGCTCGAATTACGCTGAAAGACTCATCGTTTTGCACGAAACCATCGCCGCTTACTACAGGGCTATTGGCAAACAAGACAGTTCACTTATAAGTTTTCAAAAAGTAATCCCATTTTTGGCACAAAATGAACCCAACAGAGGCAGGGTTTATCTTGGCCTCGGCGAAGTGTTAGCCGGCACGGGAAAATTCAAGCAGGCTCAGGAATATTTTAATCTGGCCGCTAAGTTTTTCCTGGAAGCCTATGGCCCAAAAAATCTTTCTCTGTCAAAGACCTATATGGTGATGGGTGATCTTTACCAAGAGCTGGGGGAATTTGAAAGCTCATTATCATCTTATCAGAAGTCCATGAACGGGAACGTCCTTGATTTCGAGCCTAACGCCTTCAACAATCCTTCGTTACACAATATACTTTCAAAGAAACAACTGTTCACCACGCTGCAAAAAAAATCTCAGTTGCTTTGGAAAATATATGGCATAAGAAAAGATACATCGATTCTTAAAAGCGCTTGGGCTACCAATAAACTGGCGCTGGCCTTACTTGACAGCACAGCCAACGAATTCAGCCTCGACAAAGACAAAGTGATTTTGACAGAACAGAGTTTCAGTGCGTTTGACGAAGGCATTCAAATAGCCTATACCATGTATCAACAAACCAACGATGAGATTTTTTTTGAAAATTGTTTTTCACTCACTGACAAAAGCAAGGGCCGGGTACTTTTGGAGAAGCTGCGCGTGGTCAACCAGTTCGCTGGCATTAGCCCAGAACTGCTTATTGCAGAAAGAGAGTTGAAATCTGAATTGCTTTTAACAGAGCAAGGTCTATATAAGGAGGAATTAAAAAAGAACGTGTCTTCTGAATTACCGCTTCTGCGAGAACGTTACAGTGACAGCAAACGTCATTATGCTGCGTTAATAGGGAAAATAAAAAAGGAAGCGCCGGACTATTATCATCTTAGATTCGATCACCAGGTGATTTCGACCCAACAAATGCAACGTCAATTGCTCCGGAAAGGCGAAGCGTTGGTGGAGTATTTTGTGGGTGACAGTGCCCTGACAATCTTTGGTTTTTCCTCCAAGCATCGGTATTTAAAGCAGAAGAAAATGACGAATGAACTGGCAAGCAAGGTGGTTCTCCTTCGAAACCATCTGACTTCTCCTGACGATGAAAGTGACCAGACAGAGTTTAGAAAGACTTCAAATGATCTATATGATTACTTGTTGCGCGACTGCCTCCTTGCTTTGGATTCAGGAATCAATTCCCTGATCATTGTGCCTGATGGACTACTGG
>JAYWDR010000016.1:0-7996 GCA_043779735.1 Cyclobacteriaceae bacterium
TACATCTACAAAACTGCAGACTATGGAAAGACATGGTCGTTGATCACCGTTGGAATTCCCAAAGAGGAATTTGTCAGGGTAGTTCGGGCTGATCCCAAGCGCCCGGGGTTATTATATGCCGGCACCGAGAAAGGGATGTGGATTTCATTTGACGATGGTGCCAGCTGGTCAAAATTCCAGCTCAATCTTCCTCCAGTCCCGATTCATGACCTGGCCATCAAGAATGATAATCTGATTGCTGCCACACACGGCCGCAGTTTCTGGATCATCGATGACCTTACTCCACTGCATCAGCTTTCAGGTGATATGAGCGGAAAGGAATATCATCTCTACAAACCCATGCCAAGCTATCGTATGCCAGGCGGTGGCTTCGGCAATGTCAATCGGAAACTTGACGGGGAGAATCATCCTGGTGGTGTAATGGTGCATTTTTTCGCTAAAAATGTCGATGATAAGACTGAGGTAAAATTGGACTTCCTTCAGTTGAATGGTGAAATCATCAAGTCGTATTCCAACAAGGCGAAAGATAAAGCAGATCTGCTCGCTATAAAGAACGGCGGTAACCGCTTTGTATGGAACATGCGGTATCCAGGATACAAGTCTTTTCCAGGCATGGTATACTATGGATCACCCAATCTTGGCCCCAAGGCAGTCCCGGGCAAGTATACCGTGCGCCTCACAGTGAATGGACAATCCTATCAACAGGAATTTGAAATTCTGAAAGATCCGCGTATCGCTACCAGGCAGGAAGATTTTCAGGCGCAATTTGATTTTCTTGTAAAGGTGAGAGACAAAGTAAGTGAAGCCAACCAGGGTGTGATTGATATCCGGAAAATCAAGGAGGATTTAGGCTATGTGAAAAACAAAGTGGGCGCAGAGCCTCAATACAAGGATCTGAATGAAGCTGTCAGGAAATTTGAAGAGCAGTTAACTGTTATTGAAAATAATATCCATCAAACCAGGAACCGCAGCGTTCAGGACCCGCTCAATTACGGAATCAAACTAAATAACCGCTTGGCCCACTTGGTAACTGAACAAAGTAATGGTGATTTTCGCCCTACTCAACAAGGGGAGGCCGTACGCCAGGAGCTGACCAAAAAAGTTGATGTTGAATTACAAAACCTACGCAGCATCATCAACACCAATGTCGACACGATTAACAAAATGATCAAAGACAAGGGTATTGAAATGGTAATGGTGAAGAAGCAGGCGACTGAGATGTGACCGTTGAATAAGCAAAAGTATAAGGGTACTATTTCCTTCCAGGCGCCAGGAAATGGAAAGCCCAGTGCTTTTTCAAAAGAATAACAAAGATTTTGTTTGCGACGAACCTCCAAAGCAGCATGAACATCTACTCAGTTGCCCTGTACTTCAAACTTCCCAGAGAGTCGCCGGGATTCCAGTTGAAAAATAATTACTTCCCTGCAGGAAGTTGACTTTTTTCACGAATGCGGTTATTGATAAGTTGTGAAATTAGTGAAAATTGCTCCGTCCAACAGGAAAGATGTGATGGGTGGTGAGAGAAATGATACCCCCGAGGCCTAAGTCTCCGGCCTATTTCTGCTTCTTCCCCTTGGTTAAATCTCCAAACAGACTATTGAAGACAGACAAGATCAGGCTGAATGCCAGCGCCCACCAGAAACCGTCCACAGTGAATCCATCGACAAAATAGTCAACCAACAATATGATTACCGCATTTATGACAAGTAGAAAAAGCCCCAACGTGAGAATAGTGATTGGGATGGTAAGGATAATGAGTACTGGCTTGACAATCACATTAGAAAATGAGATCAGCACGGCTACCAGAAGAGCGGCCCAATAGTCTTGCACATGTGTCCCAGGGAGGAGATAGGCTGTCAGCATCACGGCTACGCCAGAAAGAAGAAACCGTATGATACTATTCATGGATATATTTTAGATCAAGTTGCAAAAATATTGATGGAGTTTGCGTTAGGGTATGAAATTATCAATGAATCAATTCGAAAATTTGAAAATGAAGACCCCACCTTCTTCAAATTAGTTAATTTTCGAATCTTCAAATTGCTACCTTCGAACCATGTACGCTATCGTCGATATCGAGACCACCGGTGGATATGCCGAGAATCACCGAATGACGGAGATAGCCATATATCACCACGACGGCGTGCAGATCACCGACCGTTTTCAAACGCTGATAAATCCTGGTAGAGAAGTGCCGCACTTCATTACCGGACTTACCGGCATCACTACAGAGATGGTGCGCGATGCACCTTCCTTTGCTGATGTGGCAACGGAAATTCATAAATGGTTGAAAGACCGGGTCTTTGTGGCACATAACGCTCACTTTGATTATGGTTTTATAAAAAAGGAATTTGATGATGCCGGTATCGCATGGAGCAGCAGGAAGCTATGCACCGTGCGTCTGGGTCGTAAGATCGTTCCCGGAATGGATTCCTACAGCCTGGGCCGACTTGCCGAAAGCCTGGGTATTAGGATCTCTGACAGACACAGAGCCGGAGGCGATGCAGAGGCAACGGCAAAAATTTTTGACCTTTTTCTTAAGAGAGATGCGGACGGAGTAATTGCTAAAGCACTGAAACGCAACTCCGGAGAAGCGATACTCCCTCCAAATTTATCGAAAGAGGAGTACGATGCTTTGCCGTCAGGCGCCGGTGTTTACTATTTTCATGATGCAAAGGGCCAAGTGATATATGTGGGTAAAGCCAAGAACATTAAGAATCGAATGGCTGGACACTTTTCAGGACAAGCGCGTGAATGGAACCGGTCCAACATCCGAAATGAAATTCATCACATCAGCTATGAGCTCACGGGCAATGAATTGATCGCCCTGATCCTGGAGTCGCAGGAGATCAGAAAATTATGGCCCAAGTACAACCTGGCGCAGAAATACAAAATTGAAGAGTGGGGCATTTATGACTATGAAGACCAGAATGGTTACCAGCGCTTTGCCGTAAACATCGTAACAAGAAATACAGAGCCTCTCATCACATTCAGTTCGAAGGGAGATGCTTGGACTTTCTTGTGGACGAAAGTAAAAGAATATGAGCTGTGCCCTAAGCTCTCCGGACTTCAGACGGCGAAGGGGCCTTGTTATGCACACCAATCAGGAACATGCAAAGGAGCCTGTGAAGGGGCCGAAGCGCAAAAAGAATATAGCCTGCGAGCACAAAAGATGGTGGACACATTTTTTGAGGAGGGTGAAACAGTGGCCATTATCGGCCGCGGAAGAAGAGTAGAAGAAAAATCTCTGGTGCTGGTGGAGAAAGGAAATTATCTGGGGTACGGATATCTTAATCAAGATGTGACTATTACTGATCTGGAATCTGCAAAGGGCTATATAACCCTTGGCAGGGAAAACCGTGTGGTGCAGAACCTGGTGCATTCATTTCTAATGAATCCGAAAGAGACCGATGTCATTGCGTTTTAGGGAGCCCGGATCACCCATTTAACCGACCCGCAGACCCATCGGTCAAAACCTTCAGGACATTCCATTGGCCGCCCGCATAATCTCCCCAGATCTTATTGAAGATTATAAAACCCAAATCCTTATTATTGCGATTAATTTTTAAAGAAAACCTATCGTATGGCCTTTGAAACGACAACCGAACAGCAACAAGAAGATCGCAGGAAGATAAGCCAGGTATATACCGAAGTGGCCAAAGTGGTGGTAGGACAGGAATATATGATCAATCGTCTGCTGATTGGCTTATTTACCAATGGTCACGTTTTGCTGGAAGGCGTTCCCGGGCTGGCAAAGACATTGACGATTTCAACGGTAGCCAAAGCCCTTCATCTGGACTTTCAGCGTATTCAGTTCACACCCGACCTCCTGCCGTCCGACCTGGTCGGCACCATGATTTATAATCAAAGAGAAGGAAAATTTGAGGTGAAGAAAGGACCGATTTTCGCCAACATCATTTTGGCTGATGAAATCAACCGGTCGCCGGCCAAGGTGCAATCTGCATTGCTTGAAGCGATGCAAGAGAAAACGGTCACGATAGGGGAGACAACGTTCACTCTCGATAAACCCTTCCTGGTACTGGCAACACAAAACCCCATTGAAAATGAGGGCACGTACCCGCTGCCAGAAGCGCAGGTAGACCGCTTCATGATGAAAGTATTTGTGGACTATCCGACCAAGGATCAGGAACTGGAAATCATGCGCAGGATCTCCAACCTTCAATTTGATTTTACTGTAAACACGGTGCTTACCAAAGACGATATTTTCGCCATCCGCAACGAAGTGAACAAGGTGAAAATTTCAGAGTCACTTGAGAAATATATTATTGAATTGGTGACGGCCACCCGCAAGCCAAAAGAATACAAACTCGACCATGAGGCTCAGTATATCCAATTTGGTGCTTCACCACGTGCGAGCATCAACATGAACCTGGCGGCCAGAGCTGCGGCTTACCTGGAGGGCCGAGATTACGTGTTGCCTGAAGACATAAAAGAAGTAGCGCGAGATGTAATGAATCACCGCATTCTTTTGAACTATGAGGCGGAAGCCGATAACGTGAAGACCATTGACATCATTGCGGCTATCCTGAACCGCGTTCCGATCAGCAAGTAGCATTAAGCAAATTTTACTTTCGTTATGATTTTGAATGGAATGTTATTTGATAATAACGTTTAATCTGCTCATGGTTACTGGATCGGTATTTGCCGGCCTCATGAATCACCGCTCAATGAGTTAACAATTCGGTAACATCAAGTTTCCACTTAACAATTTCGTAATACAGCGAACCACCTTGAGTAACATGGCGAGGCCACCTTGCATCAAATTCAAAAGATGCCATGAAAAAATCTCTACAATTGGTCCTGTTTGTTGTATTTGTCGGTTCTGCCGTTGCTCAGACTACAACGAGCGCTGTCACTGGCAAAATAAAGGATTTAAAAGGAGCTGAAATTCCTGGCGCTACCGTCCAGTTGATTTATAAACCAACCAACATTGTTTACGGATCAATTACGAATGCGGAGGGACTTTTTTTTCTTTCGAACCTCAATCCGGGAGGCCCCTATGACATTCTCATTTCTTTTGTTGGATACAAAACGGAAAAGCAAGAAGGCATTTTTCTGAAACTTGGTGAGACACTCAAACTAAATCTTGAATTGGCAGAGGACGTGCAGCAACTTGCAGATGTCGTGGTGATGGGTGTTACCGAGAATATGGCTGAAAAAACGGGTCCAAGCACGAATATCGGCCGGGAGCAGATAATGGCTCTTCCAACCTTGTCCAGGAGTTTTTCCGACTTCACCAGACTTACTCCGCAGTCCAGCAATAACTCTTTTGCGGGTACTAACTTCCGCTACAACAATATTTCCTTGGATGGTGCGATTAACAACGACGCCATTGGTTTCAGTCCTTCCCTGGGAGGTCTCAGCGGCACTTCCAATCAGCCAGGGAGCAGCACCCGGACAAATTCTTTCAGTATGGACGCGATCCAGGAAGTCCAGGTACAACTTGCTCCATACGATGTTTCGTTGGGAAATTTCACCGGGGGGAGTATCAACGCTGTTTCCAGGAGCGGCTCGAATGTTGTGACGGGATCGGTTTATAGTTTTCAAAGAAATGCTGCAATCACCGGCAGTTACAAGGGTGCCGACAAGGTGGGAGACGGAAGTATCAATAGCTCTTACTACGATTATCAAACGGGTTTTCGTTTGGGGTTACCGATCATTAAAGACAAACTTTTTTGGTTTACTAATGAGGAAATAACAAGGAACTCAACACCGGTATTTTTTCCTGCGGGCGCACTTGGCTATTTCATGACACAGGCCATTACCGATCAGATTACCACTAAGCTGCAATTTATGCCCGTGAGTCAATTCAATCCGACGGGTGGTTATGATCCGGGAGCGACAGGCAGCTACAGTATTTATTCGAAGAGCCAAAAATACTTTAACCGTTTTGACTGGAAAATAAACAAGAATCACACGTTGACTCTCCGAAATAATACTATCGTTTCGGAAGCCAGCAATCTTGAGCGATCTACGCAAGAGTTCCAGTTTGGAAGTTATGACTTCGTGCAGCACAACGTGAATTCAAGCACGGTTGCCGAATTAAAAAGCAGGCTTGGCTCAAATGCAAGCAATAGTTTAATCATTGGCTACACAAATATTAAGGACTATCGCGATCCTCAATCGATTTTCCCTCAGGTACAAATCAACGGAATCAGCGGAGGTCACGTGCTTCTGGGAACCAACCGGGAAGCGGGGATTTTCAATATGAATCAAAGCACTTTTGAATTTACTGACAACTACAAATTCTTCAAGGGCAATCACAACTTTACCATTGGTACACATAATGAGTTTTATAAGATTAACTACGGATTCATCAATTCGTGGAATGGTCGTTTTGACTATGGCAGTCTCGCCAATTTTTTGGCAGATAACCCTTCCCGCATCCGGGCACTTTACAATGCCACCGACAATTCACGCGATACACAATTCAATAATTCTACTCAGGCAGGTGCCTTTAACATTGCCCTTACCAGCGTGTATGCCCAGGATGAATGGACAAAGGACAAGCTGACCGTGACCTACGGCCTACGGGTAGACATGCCCTTAATGCCCACAGGACCCAACGCAAGTGCCCGTGCCAATTTTCCTGCAAGTCCGGCGAATTATGGCAACTCATATACCTATGGCACTCCAATACCACAGATCAGTAACATGTATTTTGGCAGTCCCTACTTTTCACCCCGCATTGGATTTAACTATGATGTGAAGGGAGATCAGAGCATCATGCTGCGCGGAGGTTCCGGCCTTTTCACTGGAAGAGTTCCGTTTGCCTGGTTAGGCTACACTTTTATCAATAGCGGCACTGCTTACAATTCGATGGATCTCAACCCTCCTAAAGCCGGCACCACTATACCCACTGACCAAACCCAGTTTGGTGCGTTTGCTGCTGCCAACGGCTCAAAGAATAGAACAGAACTTGATCTTATGGACAAGAACCTGCAGCTGCCAAGAATGTGGCGGAGCAACCTGGCAGTTGATTTCAAGTTACCTGGTGGATATCTCGTTACCCTGGAAGCACTTTATACAAAGACCATTTCCGACATGGTAATCAAACAAGTAAATCTGAAAGACTCGGTTTTGTATGCCAGTTATGATGTGACTAGGCAACAGCCATTGTATTTTGGTTCAACCACAACTACTGGAAGCGCCAATAGAGTTAGTAATAGTTTTTCAAGTACATACTTGTTGACCAACACGGATCAAGGATACCGTTATCAACTAACCGCAAAAATCTCGAAAACGTATCCATTCGGCTTGAGTTTCATGGCGGCCTATACTTACGGTCAGTCGAAAGATATGTTGAATGGAATCCGGAATTCATTGGAGTCCGGTTGGCAATTGAACCAGTCACTGAATCCTAATAATCCCGCTTTGTCGTATTCCAATTTTGACATTCGCAATCGAATTGTTTCATCTTTACAATACAAGAAGACATGGGGTCAGACGGGTGCGTCTTATATTACTTTGATTTATACTTCGCAATCTGGTTCTCCCTTTACCTATGCAATGACTTCCAACAATAAACTGAGTGCCACAGGACAACAGCTTGATTTGTTTTATGTTCCACAAGCCAACGAAGAGAATCCTTACAATCTAACAGCTCAACAACAAGCGGACTTTAATAAATTTATTGATGGCGATTCTTACCTCAGTAGCCGGAGGGGACAATTTACCGAGCGCAACGGGGCCCGCACTCCCTGGAATAATCAATTGGATCTTCGTCTTATGCATGATTTTTACTTCAATGTTGGCAATAAGAGAAATACCATACAGCTTACTTTGGACATAATCAATTTTAGCAATATGATTAACAAAGATTGGGGGATAGTTTATTTTACTCCAAACACAATCAATTCTTCTGTGGATCCCGGATTAAGTGTTAGCAGCCGTGCGGTAAGTTCTGGTATTGTGAATGTGAATGCCACTTACACCACTCCTACTGCGACATACTCAATTGATCAGTTCAGCTCCC
>JAYWDR010000017.1:0-2749 GCA_043779735.1 Cyclobacteriaceae bacterium
GGGAAACATTCGCTAATAATATACAAACAATGTAAGAAAGAAGGATACAGGCTCGGCGCATGCTCCAAAAGACTACAATGAAATTCAAAATCGAAATATAAATTGGATGAACGGAAGAATAATACCGATTTAATCTTACGAATGTTATTTTTGTCGCCAATCATCCAACTATGTTACCATCTATTAACCCAGTCGAAACCACCGCGTGGCAAAAATTAACGTTGCACTATTTGGAAATGCAGGCCGTGCATATGCGGGAGCTTTTCGAAACCGATCCACAACGGTTTGATAAATTTCAGCTACACTTCGAAGACATGTTGGTTGACTTTTCCAAAAACATTCTTTCAGAAGAAACCCTCCCCCTTCTGCTGGAGCTGGCTGTTGAATGCAGACTTCATGAGGCCATAGAGGACATGTTCACGGGGATAAAGATTAATCAAACCGAACGCAGGCCTGTACTACATGTCGCGCTCAGAAACAGAAGCAATCATCCCATCATGGTGAATGGTGAAGATGTCATGCCGGAAGTTAACAAGGTACTAGAGCAAGTCAAGGCCTTTTCAGACCGTCTTATTTCTGGCTCATGGAGGGGATTTTCAGACAAAGTAATTACTGACATTGTCAATATCGGAATCGGCGGGTCGGATCTTGGGCCTTTGATGGTGACTGAAGCCTTGCGGCCTTTTCATGAAAATATTCGCCCTCATTTTGTCTCCAATGTGGATGGAACACACCTCGCAGAGGCCTTGAGGCGCCTTGATCCTGAAACAACCCTTTTCATCATTGCCTCCAAAACTTTTACTACCCAAGAGACGATGACGAACGCTGAGTCCGCCAAGCAATGGTTCATGGAGAAGAGCGGCCAGCAAGGTCAGGTAGCGAAGCATTTTGTTGCGGTATCCACCAACGAAAAAGCCGTCACGGAATTTGGGATCGCCAAGGAAAATATGTTTGTCTTCTGGGATTGGGTAGGCGGCCGTTATTCACTTTGGTCTTCGATAGGCCTGTCTATTGCCTGCACTATCGGATACGAAAATTTCGTACAACTGCTGGAAGGAGCTCATGCCATGGACCAACATTTTAAAAGTGAGCCATTTGAAAAAAATATTCCTGTCATCCTGGCGATGATTGGAGTCTGGTATACTAATTTCTTTGATGCCCAAAGTGAGGCCATCCTCCCCTATGATCAATACCTCCATCGGTTTGCCGCCTATTTCCAGCAAGGCAACATGGAAAGCAATGGCAAGTCTGTAGACCGCAATGGTCAGCTCGTTCTCTATCAGACAGGACCTGTACTCTGGGGCGAGCCTGGCACGAATGGCCAACATGCCTTTTACCAATTGATTCATCAGGGAACAAAAGTAGTGCCTTGTGATTTTCTAGCACCTTCCCTCAGTCACAATCCGATTGGGGACCACCACGAAAAACTGCTATCCAATTTTTTCGCGCAAACGGAAGCCTTGATGAAGGGAAAAAGTGAAGAGGAGGTCTTGAGTGAGTTAATAAAACAGGGACTTGCTGAAGAAGAGATCTTGTTTCATCTGCCCTACCGCGTATTTACGGGGAACAAGCCTAGTAATTCAATTCTTTTCAAACAAGTTACACCCCGGCTTTTGGGTTGCCTTATCGCGATGTACGAACACAAGATCTTTGTGCAGGGAGTGATTTGGAATATCTTCAGCTTTGATCAGTGGGGCGTGGAATTAGGGAAAGTATTGGCAAAAAAAATTCTGACAGAGTTGACCTCGGTTGAAGAAGTCGGCTCGCACGACTCTTCCACTAATGGCCTTATTAACTATTTCAAACGATTGAAAAGTTAGTTCTTGAAAAACCTTTATTCTAGCCTAATTTAGTCCCGTATTGGCACTGACAAAAATTTCAAGAATCGGGGTACTCACCTCAGGCGGCGATGCCCCGGGGATGAATGCCGCCATCCGTGCGGTGGTGCGGGGTGCCACCTATCACCGCAAAGAGGTGTTTGGAATTATCCGTGGATATGAAGGCTTGATCGACGGTGAAATCATGAAACTTGGCACACGGTCCGTGGGCAACATCATCCAGCGTGGCGGGACAATTTTGAAAACGGCACGGAGCGAAGCCTTCCGCACAAAAGAAGGACGGCTGAAGGCACATCAAAACTTACAGAAGCTCAACATCGATGCCCTGGTGGCTATCGGTGGTGATGGTACCTTCACAGGCCTGCACACATTTTACGAAGAGTTTGGCTTTCCAACCATCGCAATTCCGGGCACCATTGACAATGACATCGCGGGAACCGATTATACGATTGGGTATGATACCGCCACCAACACTGCGGTGGAAGCCATTGACAGAATTCGTGATACGGCACTATCGCACAACCGTCTGTTCTTTATAGAAGTCATGGGCAGTCATTCCGGATATATTGCCATCAACAGCGGAATAGCGGGTGGAGCGGTGGCCGTGATCATTCCTGAAGAAGACATTACTTTCGATGAGCTCTTCACCTTGCTGGAACAAAGCGGCAAGGCCAACCGAAAATCAAGTTTGGTAGTGGTGGCGGAAGGCTCTAAAATTGGAGGCGCCACCGAACTGGCCAGGCAGGTAACACAACGATCTAGCTATTTCGATATCAAGGTCACAATCCTTGGTCATCTTCAGCGCGGAGGATCACCGACTTATTTTGACCGGTTACTCGCCAGCAGAATGGGTGTCGCTGCGGTAGAAGGGCTGTTGAATGGTGAAACTGATTGTATGGTAGGCGTCTTCA
>JAYWDR010000018.1:0-2739 GCA_043779735.1 Cyclobacteriaceae bacterium
CGAAAATCAGAACAATTGCTGAAAAGGTTGATGCCGTTCACCGGGCAATCGATCCGTATCGGTATAAGCGGCGTGCCAGGTGTTGGGAAGAGCACATTCATTGAGGCCTTTGGGGAGGTTCTGACCCGAGCTGGAAAAAAGGTGGGTGTTCTGACAGTGGATCCTAGTAGTCAAAAGACCAAGGGAAGCATCCTTGGCGACAAGACCAGGATGGAACGACTCAGCCGCAATCCTCAGGTGTTTATACGTCCATCGCCCTCATCGCTCGCCCTTGGCGGAGTAACATACCATACGCGTGAAGCTATCTTGCTTTGCGAGGCTGCTGGCTTTGATGTGATTCTCATTGAAACCGTGGGTGTAGGCCAATCCGAAACCCATGTACGAAGTATGGTTGACTTTTTCCTTCTCCTTATGCTGGCGGGTGCCGGTGATGAACTACAGGGAATAAAAAAAGGAATCATGGAAATGGTCGACGGTGTCGCCATTAACAAAGCCGAAGGTGAAAACCAGAAGGCCTCACAAATGGCGAAAGCCGATGTGCTGAATGCATTGCATCTTCAGCCAACCACTCTTGCAGGATGGCCGCCAAGAGTCTTGACCATCTCTGCCCGGGAACACATTGGAATTGAAGGAGTGTGGAAGATGATTCTGGAATACCAGCACCACGCAGTCTCGGGCGGATACTTTGAGGAAAACCGGAAACTTCAGAATAAACAATGGTTGGAAGAAAGTGTTGAACGTTATTTCAGGGTTTTTATGAATGGGCCAAAGGCGCTCAGGCAAAAAGAACAATTGCTGAAAAAGGTGATGAACCAATCGCTGCTCCCGACTGAAGCTGGTCGCCTATTGTGGAATGAGTTGATGAAGGGTTGACCAGGATAAATTAGGCTTGGTTCAAGTAACCAGGATTCTCCAACACTGACATTTCGATGAAAATTGTCTCAGAAATTTTCCAGCTCTCGGCCACAGACTTATCAAATCATCTTGCCTGTAAGCACCTCACCAGTCTAAGCAGGCAAGTGGAAACAGGAGAAATTAAAGAGTCAAGCTGGTATGATCCTTCCTTGCAAGTTCTCATCAAACGAGGTCAAGAACATGAGGCTGCTTATGTCGAATTTCTTAAGAATAAGAACTTGACTACTGCATACTTAAAAGGTCAACCTCTGGAGGCCACAATTGATGCTATGCGAAGTGCCGCTGATGTCCTTATCCAAGCCAGATTGGACAATAAAATCTGGATGGGATACGCTGACATCTTAATAAAAGTACCAGGTAAAAGCAAATTCGGGAATTGGTCTTATGAGGTGCAGGACACGAAGCTTGCACAAAACACTCGGGCCAATGTCATTATACAACTTTGTATTTATACAGACCTTCTATCAACGTTACAAGGTAACCCTCCTGAAAAAATGTACGTGGTAAAGCCTGGGGAAAATTTTCCTACGGAAGAATACAGATACACGGAATTTCAGTCTTATTACAGATTGGTGAAGAAAGACTTCGAAGAGATAATGGCCCGTTCGATGCCACCAACGTATCCTGATCCTGTGGAGCACTGCCGTATTTGTAGCTGGTGGCAAGCGTGTGATAAACAGCGACACAAAGATGATCACCTCTCACTTGTAGCCGGCATCCGGTCCTTGCATATGGTAGAATTACAGAGGCAAAATATTCAAACGCTGGAACAATTTGCGAAAACAGAAAAACTCGAAAAACCAGAACGGGGTAACAAAGAGACGTTCATGAGAAAACAGGCCCAGGCAAGAATTCAATTGAAGGGCCGAATCCAGAATCAGCTACTGCACGATCTGCTTCCGGTAGAAGCCGGTCGTGGGCTTAATCGCTTGCCTGAACCTTGTGAGGGTGACCTGTATTTCGACATTGAGGGCGATGCCTTTTTTGAGGATGGGGGTCTCGAATATGTTCTAGGCTATTCTTACAAGGATAATGGAATCCTGGTTTATAATAGATTGTGGGCTACTAAGCGGGTAGAAGAAAAGAAGTCGTTTGAGAAGTTTATGCAATTTGTTACTGACCGGTGGAAACAACATCCCAGGATGTATATCTATCATTTTGCACCTTACGAGCCGACCGCGATCAAAAAATTGGCCAGAGTACATGCCCTGTTTGAAACGGAAGTCGATAATCTGCTCAGGGCAGAACGATTCATTGATTTACATGCTGTTTTTAAGGAGGCCCTGTTGGCCAGCGTTGAAAGCTATTCTTTAAAGGAACTTGAAAAATTCACGAAGTACACGCGTAAAGTAGACCTGCATGATGCGAGCGCCGCAAGAAAATCTATTGAAGTTGCACTCGAGCTTCATGAATTCAAGTCACTATCGAAAGAAACGATTCAGAAGGTGGAAGGATACAATGAAGATGATTGCCTGGCCACCGAAGCACTCCACCAATGGTTAGAACATTTGCGGAAAGAACTTCTTAAATCAGGGAAGGAATTTCAGCGGCCTGAACTTAAAACCGGTGAAGCAAGTGAAAATGTTCAGGGGCTAGATACAAGGTCACAGGCTATTTTCAATGGTCTAACGGAAAACCTGCCTGAGGACAAACTAAACATGAATGAAGCGGATAAAGCTAAATGGTTGCTTGCCCATCAAATTGAGTATTTCAGAAGAGAAGATAAAAGCGCCTGGTGGGAATACTTCAGAGTTCATGAGCTGGAATACGAGGATTTGCTGGACGAACGAAAGGCCATCACAGGACTTGAGTTTATTGGATCCA
>JAYWDR010000019.1:0-7923 GCA_043779735.1 Cyclobacteriaceae bacterium
AGATTACCTGAACATTTGATAAGACTTTTTTCTACACTGGCAGTAGTGAGATTGAAAGCGATAGTCTTGTGCTTGTCTGTTTTGAGGGAGCTATAGGCATTCTTGTCCATGGCGGAATGCTCGCTTTTCAAGGTTTGGCTTGCTATGGTCAGAGAGAGTGCTTTCAGCTGAGTTAGTGAACCCTCAGGACCGTTTTCGAAAGTCGCCTGATACTGGGCCTCTAGTGAAGTCATAGTCCAGTTGTGCAAAGTAGAAGTGCCGGAAATCGTAATGTATGAGTCGGCCGTTTGTTTGTAGGCTGTTTGAGCGTGACTTTGCAGGTTTAATGCACTCAATAATAGGGCAATAAGAATAAAACTTGAGATAGTCTTTCCCTGGATATTTTTCATGGTTACTCCCTTTGAGCACCAAAATTGGCAGGAGGGAAGGCCCCGAGGAATGACTCTTTACGTACAAAATCATGATTTTCATCACCATAGGTAATGCGTACAGGTACTACCAATGATGAGCTTCAAATCAAGGAATTGAGCAACCATGGTGGGTTGCGTAAGCAATGATGGACCCCAAGCGCCAGAGAAATAATCTTGAATTTACTCTGCATGCATAACAATTATTTTTATACCTTCGCTATTGTTTGAAACGCGAGGAAACAATCGATTACAATATAAAAGCTGCCTGGCATGCCATTGCGAGGATGTATAATCAGCAGGCTTTGAAGTATGGCGGGACAATGTCTGTCGGGTTTGCCTTGCTAAACATTCATTCAGAAGAGGGCACACCGGCAACCAAAATTGGTCCTCTTATGGGCCTTGAAACCCGGAGCCTGACCCGGTTGCTTAGGTCTATGGAAGAAAAAACTCTGATTTACCGGCAGCCTGATAAGAACGACAGGCGTTCTGTACGCATCTTCCTGACAAAGGTCGGTAAGAAAAATAAGGAGAAGGCACGTGATACGGTGCTTAGGTTCAATGAGGCCATACGCGAAGAAATATCTGATAAAAAACTAAATGTGTTTTTTGAAGTTGTTCAAGAGATTAACAAAATGATCGAACATAACGAGATTTATGAAAGAGTGGTTCGTTAACGGCATCCCGAACGACCAACCAATAATTTTAACGACAAAAGAAATTTATGAACCGTACCATCCGCAAAGTCGCAATACTGGGTTCTGGCATCATGGGCTCGCGCATTGCTTGTCATTTTGCCAATATTGGTTGTGATGTGTTGTTGCTCGACATTGCCCCCAAAGAACTCTCTGAAGACGAAAAGAAGAAAAGCCTTACACTTGATCATCCTGCGGTAAAGAACAGGATTGTTCAGAGTTCATATGATGCGACCTTAAAGGCGAGTCCGGCTCCGCTGTTCAGCAAGAAATTTGCTTCCCGTGTTAGGCTGGGAAACTTCACAGATGACATGCCCAAAATAAAAGACTACGATTGGATTATCGAGGTGGTAGTAGAGAACCTTGCCGTAAAAAAGATTGTGTATACCGAAGTAGAAAAATACCGGTCTGCAGGGACGCTCGTTACCTCAAACACTTCAGGCATTCCTATTCACCTCATGGCGGAAGGCCGAAGCGAGGATTTTCAAAAACATTTCTGTGGCACACACTTTTTCAATCCTCCACGCTATCTAAAATTATTGGAGATCATACCTACAGCAAAGACAGATCCGGAGGTAACAAAATTTTTGATGCACTACGGTGATTTGTTCCTTGGAAAGACTACAGTCCTTTGCAAAGACACTCCGGCTTTCATTGGAAACCGCGTGGGCATCTTCGGCTTGCTAAAAGTGATCGATTCTATGAGGAAGTTCGATCTGAATGTGGATGAGATCGATAAACTTACCGGTCCGGTCATTGGAAGACCTAAGTCAGCGACTTTTCGCACATCCGATGTTGTGGGATTGGATACGTTGGTGAAGGTGTCGAACAACTTGTATGAAGGATTGGTGACTGACGAAGGACGGGAAATGTTTAAACTGCCAGAGGTAGTCACTAAACTGGAGCAGAATAAGTGGCTTGGAGACAAAACCGGGCAGGGATTTTACAAAAAGACCAAAGGGACGAAAGGCCAAACAGAAATCTTAACCCTTGATCTAAAGACATTAGAATACAAGCCTAAAGAAAAAGTAAAGTTTACCACTCTTGAGTCAACCAAGGTAATCGACAACCTGAAGG
This sequence comes from Cyclobacteriaceae bacterium, assembly GCA_043779735.1. Lineage (GTDB taxonomy): Bacteria > Bacteroidota > Bacteroidia > Cytophagales > Cyclobacteriaceae > ELB16-189. The sequence continues at coordinate 2,180 of JAYWDR010000019.1, forward strand.
ATCGTTTCAAAGTTCTCTTGTCAGGCAAAGACAAGGCTGGTGATTTCTATCGCGATGCTTTTTATGGATTATTTCAATATGTAACGAATCGCATACCTGAGATCAGTGACGAACTTTTTAGAATTGATGACGCTGTGTGTGGAGGATTTGGTTGGGATCTTGGCCCCTTTGAAACATGGGATTCTGTTGGTGTTGAAAAGAGCATTCCAATGATGGAGTTGGCCAATTACAAACCAGCCAAGTGGGTGTATGAAATGCTGGCAGCCGGCCACAAGACATTTTATAAAGTGGAAAACGGTCAAAGAAAATATTATGACATCCCTTCAAAAGGGTATAAATCTATTCCGGGAAGAGAGAGTCTTATCATCCTGGAAAATAAGAGCGAGAATATTATATGGAAAAATGCCGGAGCAAAAATTATTGACCTCGGCGATGGAGTGCTAAATTATTCCTGGCACACAAAGAGTTACACGTTGGGCAGTGAAGTGGTAGAAGGATTGGACAAGGCGATTGACCTTGCGGAAAAGGATTATCGTGGGTTAGTGATTGGTCACCAGGGCGCCGACTTTTCGCTGGGTGCCAATTTGGGACTTGTCTTCATGTATGCGATAGAGCAGGATTATGACGAGATTGATTTCATGATCAAACACTTTCAGAACTCGGTCATGCGAATTCGTTACTCAGGTGTTCCGGTGGTGGTATGCCCCCAAAGCAGAACATTAGGAGGTGGCTGCGAGATGACGATGCACGCTGATATTGCAGTAGCAGCCGCTGAGACATATATCGGTCTGGTGGAAGTAGGGGTTGGGCTCATCCCTGGCGGCGGCGGCACCAAAGAATTTGCAAAACGGGTAAGTGATTCTATGGAAGAAGGCGACGTGGAACTGAATGCATTACAAAATGCGTTTATGAATATTGCTATGGCCAAGGTAGCTACATCGGCAGAAGAAGCTCGTGATATGGGAATATTGAAGAAGCTCGACCGCGTTTCAATGAACAAGGACCGCCAGATCAGTGATGCAAAACAAGCTGTGCTGGAATTGGCAAACGCCGGCTACACCATGCCTCAACAGGCTAAGAACATTAAAGTTCAGGGTCGCACCGGACAGGCCTTGTTTCTCGCAGGACTGCAAGGCATGCTCATGGGGAAATTCATTTCCGAGCACGATGCAAAAGTGGCGAAATGGGTTGCCAACATTATGTGTGGTGGCGATTTGACTTCACCACAGGAAGTGAGTGAACAATATTTACTTGACCTGGAACGGGAAGCATTCTTATCACTTACCGGAGAAAAGAAAACGCTGGAAAGAATTCAGGCCATATTGACAGGAGGCAAACCGCTGAGGAATTAAGCCAGTAGGCAAGAACAATAGGCAAAAGTGGCAGACAATATGCAAAATTCAAATTGCTATTGCTTAATGCCTACTTCTTGACAAGAATGGAGAATCTAAAACAAAGAATATGGACGCATATATCGTAGCAGGCTTTCGAACGGCTGTTGGAAAAGCAAAAAAAGGCGGATTCAGATTTGTTCGCCCTGATGATCTTGCTTCAGACGTCATCAAGCACCTCGTAAAGTCAATCCCAGGATTGGAAAACAAAATGGTGGACGATCTCATTGTTGGCAATGCTGTACCGGAGGCAGAGCAAGGTATGCAGATGGGAAGGATAATTGCACTACTGTCATTGGGTATCGATGTGCCCGGACTAGTCATCAATCGTTATTGCGGATCAGGCGTAGAGGCCATCGCCATCGCCAGTGCGCGTATCCATGCAGGTCAGGCCGATGTGATCATTGCTGGCGGAACAGAATCGATGTCGCTGGTACCTGTCATGGGATTTAAGACAGCATTAAATTATGCCATTGCAAAAGACAACCCCACATACTATACCAGCATGGGGTTGACGGCCGAAGAGGTTTCAAAGCAATACAAAATCTCCCGCGAAGATCAGGATCAGTTCGCCTACGAGTCGCATATGAAAGCGGCAGCAGCATGGAAGGAAGGGAAATTCAAAGATGAAGTTGTGCCCATCATCGTGAAAGAGGTGTATGTAGATGAGAACATGAAGAAGAAGACCCGCGACTATATTGTGGATAAGGACGAGGGCATTCGTGCAGACACAACCGTGGAAGGACTTTCAAAACTCAAAGCAGTATTTGCAGCAGGAGGAACGGTGACGGCAGGAAATTCTTCACAAACTTCCGATGGTGCGGCCTTTGTTGCGGTAATGAGCGAAAGCATGGTGAAGAAGCTTAATTTGAAACCGGTAGCCCGCATGTTGAGCTACGCCGCTGCTGGTGTTGATCCTAGGATCATGGGCATTGGACCCGTGGCAGCGATACCGAAAGCATTGAAAATCGCAGGAAAAAAACTGGAAGACATTGACTTGATCGAACTAAATGAAGCGTTTGCGGCTCAGTCGCTGGCGGTGGTGAAAGAGCTTGGCATTGACAGAAAAAAACTAAACCCCAACGGCGGGGCCATAGCAGTGGGCCACCCATTGGGTTCATCCGGGGCCCGCTTGTCGGTGCAGCTTTTTAACGAATTGAGAAGGCAGAAGAAGAAGTATGGCATGGTCACGGCCTGTGTTGGTGGAGGACAGGGAGTGGCGGGGATTTATGAACTATTAAACTAATAATAATCAAAAGTCAAGGATATGGCAACTATGACAGAGACTAAGAAAGCAATCAAAGGGGGAGAATTTCTCATCCGTGAAACGGCAGCGCATGAAATATTCATCCCTGAAGATTTTAACGAAGAGCAAAAGATGATTGCTCAAACGTGTAAAGACTTCCTGAAGCAGGAAGTTTATCCCAAGTTGAATGAAATTGATTCTCAGAAAGACCCGAAACTTATGCCATCTCTGCTGGATAAGGCCGGTGAGCTTGGTCTGCTGGGCATTTCCGTTCCTCAAGAGTTGGGCGGCTTTGGTATGGATTTTAACTCGTCGATGCTGGTAGCGGAAGTGTTAGGGGCCGGATTTTCTTTTGCCGTTGCAATTTCTGCGCATACCGGCATTGGGACGCTTCCAATTTTGTATTACGGCAACGAGGCACAGAAGAAGAAATATATCCCTAACCTGGCAACTGGGAAATGGAAGGCCGCATACTGTTTGACCGAACCCGATTCTGGCTCCGATGCTAACAGTGGCAAGACAAAGGCTGTACTGACACCGGATGGAAAGCATTATGTTATTAATGGCCAAAAGATGTGGATTACCAACGGTGGGTTCGCCGATGTCTTTGTGGTGTTTGCAAAAATTGACAGCGACAAAAATCTTTCTGCTTTCATTGTCGAAAAAGATTTTGGCGGTATAACGATGAATGAAGAAGAAAAGAAAATGGGTATTAAGGGGTCCTCTACGCGCCAGATTTTTTTCAATGATTGCAAGGTGCCTGTAGAGAATTTGCTTAGTGAACGTGAGAATGGATTCAAAATCGCAGTAAACATTCTGAATATTGGCCGCATCAAATTGGGCGTCGCGGCGGTAGGTGGAAGCAAAATGACGGTATCAGTTGCTACGAAATATGCGAAGGAGCGCAAGCAGTTTGGGACTCCCATTGTCAACTTTGGGGCCATTAAGCACAAAATTGCTGAGATGACCACAAAGATTTTTGCCAGTGAGTCTGCTCATTACCGGGCATCGCAGAACATCGATGATGCCTACCATGCTCTTGTAGCCGGGGGAATGGACTCGGCTAAGGCGCGGCTAAAAGCGCTGGAAGAATTTGCGATCGAGTGTGCAATTTTAAAAGTGCATGGATCCGAAGTGCTGGACTATTCGGTAGATGAGGGCGTGCAGATTTTCGGAGGGATGGGTTTTTCTGCAGAAGGACCTATGGATCGCGCGTACCGGGATGCGCGCATCAATCGAATCTTTGAGGGGACAAATGAAATTAACCGCCTTCTCACCATTGACATGCTGGTGAAGCGAGCCATGAAGGGTACCATTGACCTGATGGCTCCGGCAATGGCCGTTCGAAAAGAACTGCTTGGTATTCCAGATTTTGGTACGAGTGACGATAGCGCTGTCTTTGCGAAAGAGAAAAGAGCCCTGGCAAATTTGAAGAAGGCCGGACTCATGGTTTCAGGTGCAGCTGTTCAGAAGTTCATGATGAAGCTGTCCGACGAACAGGAAGTGCTTATGAATTTGGCCGACATGCTCATTGAAGGATATGTGGCTGAGTCATGTATGCTGCGGGTTGAAAAATTAATCAGTATTCGAGGAGAGAAGGCCTGCGCGATGGAAAAAGAGATGGCAACGATTTATCTGCATTATGCCATCGAGAAAGCAGCGTCAGCTGGCAAACAGGCGATTTACGCTTTTGCAGAAGGAGATGAGCTTCGCTTGATGTTGCTTGGTTTGAAACGGTTTACCAAAATTGATCCTTACAACCTGAAAGAGGCTAGAAGGAGAGTTGCGAACTACGTTATTGAAAGGGGAGAATATCCGTTCTGATTAATCGCAATTCACGATGCAATAAAAACAGCAGATATAAAAAAAGTAAATCTGTTTAAAGCAAGGCCATTTCAAAAAAATCTGGTTTGATAAGGACGCCAATAGCACACGTAAAGTTTCCCGGTTTTACTCAGGAGTTATTATGAAAGCGAAGACAGCGCCATCTCTAGCTTTTGAGCGAACTACTTTACCTCACGCTAGGGTACTCTTAGCTATTATGAATTAGCTATCTTAATTTTAGGGTAAGCAATGCCAACTGTTTTGCGGATCGGCCCTTTTCGGTCCACTTTTATTCTGACGAACGGAATGAGCCGCCCCACATTCATGTTGCCACAGCAGATGGTGAATTTAAATTTTGGCTTGATTCTATTAAAAATTAGCCAGGAACAAAAATATAAAACCACATACCACCCGGGAGATTGAACGCCTGGTATATGAAAATCAAGAAGTCTTAAAGAAAGCATACAATGAATACCACGGATATTTTAGCTGAGCCGATGGCGGTAAAAGTTTGGACCGAAAAAAGAATAGACACCTCACTGAAGAGTTCAAGTAGGTCTTGCTTTTCCATATTTTATACAATTCTCTAATTTTATCAACCAACTGCTTTGCGGTATCTGGTTACTTACAATCAGGTTTCTGTGCAATTGCCATTGGGTTTCACGCCATTTTTATGGCCCTTCAATCTAAAAACAAGACACTTCTATTTAATTTTCAAAACAGTAAAATGTAATTCGCGTAAAGTTTATCAACATTGTAATAGAATTGAGCATTTAATCCCCCGTGAATGAGTATGAGAAATTTACGATGCATCATTTGGTTGGTCTTTGTATGGGGTGGGACAGGTTCATTTGCCCAGTTGCTTACCATCGAACAATGCTATGAAATGGCTCGAAAAAACTACCCCCTGATCAAACAAAAGGACTTGCTTGTGAAAAGCCTGGAGTTCACCATCGCCAATGCACAATCCGGCTACCTTCCACAGGTTTCAATTTATGCACAAGCTACGTACCAGTCCGAGGTAACTCGCCTCCCAGGACCCGGTGTCCTTGTTGAGCCTCTTTCCAAAGACCAATACAAGATTTATGGTGAGATCAGCCAAAGTATTTATGATGGGGGAGCAATCAAAAATCAGGGATCAATTCAGTCTGCCAGTACGATGGTTGAACAGCAGAAACTTGAGGTTGAGCTTTATAAAATCAGAGACAGGATCAATCAGATTTATTTTGGTGTCTTGCTCATGGACGCTCAACTCATTCAGGTAGACCTCCTCAAGAACGATT
>JAYWDR010000020.1:0-2716 GCA_043779735.1 Cyclobacteriaceae bacterium
GGCCTGGATCAACGGAATCAATTTGATATGTATCGAGATTTGCCAGGGGGATTAAAAACCTTTAGGTCTCTGGCGGATACTTTGAGGAAACAGGACATAAAATTCTTTATCGCATATAATCCCTGGGATGAGAGTACCCGAAGTGAAGGGCATCTTAAGGGGCTTACAGATTTAATAAAGCAGACCTCGGCCGATGGAGTTGTGTTGGATACCAAAGGGGAGTCATCCAAAGAACTGCAGCAGGCGGCTGACCAGGTGAGGCCTGGAGTTATTATGTATAGTGAAGGCATGGCTGTGCCTAAGGACATGCCTGACATTGTTTCGGGTAGGGTACATAACGCCTTGTACTATCCACCTATGCTAAACCTGAATAAATTGATCCGGCCGGATTTCGCCATTTTCAGAGTAGCAGAAGTTTTCAAAGAGCCCATCCAACGGGAGTATGCAGTGGCGTTCTTCAACGGTTATGGAACGGAGATTAACCAGTTTGCTCCGGGTCATCCGGAGTGGGAAGAGGACCAGTACCGGTATTTAGGAAAGACTTCCCGCATCCTTCGCGAAAGCAGCTCGAATTTTAACTCAAATAATTATCTTCCTTTGATGCAAACTTTTCGTGACAGTGTATGGGTGAATCGGTGGCCCTCAGAAACAAAAAACCTGTACACAGTTTTTAGCGTGAAGCCAGAAGGATATTATGGGCCATTAATAGAAGTCAACCAAAGGGATGGATATCACTGGGTGGACCTTTGGCATCATCAGGATATCATACTCGCCAACTTAAAGGGCAGGACTTATGCCAGTGTTGAGCTGGATGCTTTCAATCGGTCATTTATCGGGACAAACAATGAAGGGCAAGTTACTTGTCTTGCAGAGTTCCCGGTCATTCTGAAATGTGCGTTGAGGGGTAATGAACTTGCCATATCAGCTGGCAGAGGAAGTTCTCTCAGGATATGGCAAGGAGAACCAAGTTATGAAAAGACTCCTATAATTCTTCCGGCTGGCAATCAAATTCTGGACATACGTCAGCATTTAGGAAGATATGAAGGCAAGATTGTTGTGCAAGTGCTTGACAATGGCGAGCTGCTGGATGAGTCTGTGTTATTCATCAAGCCGGGCGCGCCCAGATTGATTTCATGGATTACGAAGACTTCCGCGGTCGCTGCTACTCCTGAAGGCATGGTGAAAATACCCGCAGGTAAATTTCTATTCAACGCTTCTCAGGGAGATGCCTTTATACCTTACCCTGCAGAAAACTTGAATACATTCTTTGAAATGAGAGGATTTTATATGGATCGTTTCCCGGTGACCAATGTACAGTTCAAAACATTCATGGATGCGATGCATTACATCCCAGTGGATACTGCTAATTTTTTAAAGCACTGGAAGCAGAAAAGAATAGCCAAAGGAGAAGAGCGCTTTCCGGTAATTTATGTTTCCTATGAAGACGCTGTAGCTTACACGCAGTGGGCGCACAAAAGACTTCCGACGGAGATCGAATGGCAGTATGCCGCGCAGACAGATAAGCTGAATCCTTGGCCTTGGCACCAGGCGAAACCAGTCAAAAGGAAAGCGCAATTTGTAACCGAAACACTCACCGTGTCATCGCTGGAGGGAATTGATCCTTCGAACTGCAACCTTGGAAATGGTAAGTTGTATGCGGTGGGGAGTTACTCTAAAGGCGCCAATCCGTTCGGACTGCAGGACCTGGTGGGCTGTGTCTGGCAATTGACGAATGATGTGTATGAAAGCGGCAGCTATCGTGGCATTATCCTCAAGGGAGGTAGCTACTTTAAGCCTTCTTCTAGCTGGTGGTACGTCCAGGGCGGGCCTCGGGAATTGCATTACCGGCAATACCTGCTTCGGGTGTCTCAGGGCTTTGAAAGGAATGCCACCGTAGGCTTCCGATGTGTAAAAGATGCTCATTAGACTCCACTAATAACTTTGCGCCTTAGCGTCTCCGCGGTAACTTTTTTCACAGCTAAGACGCAAAAGGCGCAAATAAATGTAGCGGTATGGTTTTGAAAAATCATTCATTACCAATACTTTAGTGCCATAGTTCTAATTTTTTAGTTGAATTAACATTTTTTCAATATGAGAGCTATCTGGAAAGGCCATATCCGATTTTCGCTGGTAACCATTCCCATTCGGGTGTACAACGCCATTGACTCAGGTCAGACAATCAGTTTTAACCTTCTGTCCAAGGAAGGACACAATCAGGTCAGTTACGAGAAGAAGGACAAGGTCACTGGTCAAACGCTACGTGCCGAAGATATCGTGAAGGGCTATCAGTATGAACCGGGACAGTTTGTGATTATCGATGACGACGATTTTTCAAAGGTCAAATTGAAGAGTACACGGGTCATCGACATAGAAGGATTCGTGAAATCGACTGAAGTGCACTCTACGCTTTTTGATGCGCCCTATTTTATTGGTCCTGACGGTGAGATTGCCGCTAAGACCTACGCGTTGCTCTGCAAGACATTGAAAGAATCAGGCAAGGTAGGAGTGGGCAGGGTGGTGCTAAGGGACCGGGAAACGGTTGTCCTGTTGACGCCCGAAAAGGATGGGATTTTGCTTTACAAGCTTCGTTATCCAAATGAAGTTAGAAGTATAGGTGAAGTACCACAACTGCTTGAAGATGTAAAAGTTGACAAGGCACAAATAAAGATGGCTAAGATGCTGGTGGATTCCATGTCCAAGAAATTTGTCGATATTG
>JAYWDR010000021.1:0-2713 GCA_043779735.1 Cyclobacteriaceae bacterium
TCCGGTGGAGAGAAGACTCGCCTGGCCATGATCAAGCTGCTATTGCAACCTGTTAATCTTTTGATTCTTGATGAACCAACTAACCACTTGGACATCAAGACAAAAGACATACTAAAAGATGCACTCAAAGCCTTTGATGGCACAATGATTCTTGTCTCGCACGATCGTGATTTTCTGGATGGCCTGGCGACCAAAGTCTTTGAATTCGGCAACAAACGTGTAAAGGAGCACTTTGAGGATATTACCGGCTTTCTCCGAAACAAAAAGCTGGAAAATCTTCGCGAAATAGAGAGAAATGCTGTGAAAGCATGATCAATTCTTGGTCCCAGGGAGGTAGTGCTTTTATCTTATAACCGTTCTCCCAAGTTTACACCCTTCATTTCTTCCTGCTTGCTGAATGGCTGATTATAAAGCCGCTTTCCTGTAGCCTTGAACAACGCATTGGCAACAGCCCCACCCGTTGGAGGTAGTGCGGGTTCTCCCAATCCGGTCGGATCAATTCCATTGTCAACGAAGTAAACGTCCACCTCAGGAACTTCTTTCATGCGTATCAGTCGATAGGAATTGAAATTGTTTTGTTCCGTCATACCATCTTTGAAGGTCAGGTTGCCAAAGAAGGCATGCCCGACTCCATCCACCACGCCGCCTCTCACCATCTGATGTGCGCCGGACAGGTTTACAACAACCCCACAGTCAGCTACGGCATGTATCTTTTTCAATACGGGCTTTCCTTTCTTCATCTCCACTTCAGCCACCTGGGCTACATACGTGCGGTGAGAAAAGTAAACGCTAAATCCCTGCGCTACGTCCTTTTTAGTTCCCCATCCTGATTTTTCAGCAGCCAATTCAATGACCACTTTCATTCGGTCTATATCATACTTGATCGCCCCCGTCGGCGACTTCTTCGCCTTGTCAAGCAAAGCAAGCCTAAACTTAATTGGATCCTGATTCGCTGCCATGGCCACTTCATCGAGGAATGCCTGCTCCGCAAAGGCAAGGAAGTTTGTGATGGGCGCGCGCCAGGCGCCAATGGTGATCGGTGACTTATGCTCTACTGAATCAATAAGCAGATTGTCAACCGCCCCTGAGGGAAAATTATCCTCGCGTGTGGAGTTCGGTACATTGATGCCCACCCCGCGAAGTTTGTAGCCAATCATATTTCCGTTGACATCCAGCGCCGCCGCAAAGCGATAGCGAACGGCGGGTCGATAACTGCCTCCGGAAAGATCATCCTCCCGGGTCCATATCACCTTCACCGGACCCTTGATGATACTGGATAATTCAGCTGCCTCCAGTGCGTAATCTGTTTTAAGCCTGCGGCCAAACCCACCACCAAGGCGGGTAATTTCTACCGTAACCATGTCAGGCGAAACTCCTAACAATTTAGCTGTCTCAGTGCGAGCTGCTTCGGGGGTCTGTGTCGGGCCAATTAACTCTACCCGGTCTGGCCGTACATGCGCAAAGAAGTTCATGGGCTCCATCGGACTATGCGACAAGAAAGGACATTGATATTCCCGAGTAATTACTTTCGCTGCAGATTTAAAGGCTGTGTCAACATCGCCATCTTTTCGACGAACGGTAGGTTGTGTGCTGTCAAGAAGCTCCTTCAGCAACCGATCGTGATCGGCCGAACTTTCGATATTTCCGTTAGCCTCGTATTCTATTTTGAGAAGCTTTCTTGCCTTGTTCACCTGCCAGGTAGATTTGCCTACCACAGCGACATTATTCTTGAAGGTGATCACATCAATGATACCGGGCATTGCTTTCGCCGCCGCCGCGTCCACCGACTTCAATTTCATACCAAAAGCCAGCGGGCGCTGAATCATGGCGTACACCATTCCTTCGCGATAGAAGTCGAGCCCATACAGCGGTTTGCCGGTAATCATCTCTTGATTGTCGACGTTGCGTATGGCCTTGCCAATAAATTTGAAGTCTTTTCTATCCTTCAATTTGACTTCGGTAGGTATCGGAACATTGGCAGCTTCGGTAGAGAGCTCCCCATAGCTCAATTTCCTTCCATCCGGGTGAATCACCATACCTGTGTCGGTCGTGAGTAAACTGGAGGAAACATCCCATCGTTTAGCCGCTGCTTGCATAAGCATATGTCGGGCACTAGCCCCGGCCTTTCTCAATCGTTCCCATGAATGTGGAATAGCACCGCTCCCACCCGTCAATTGACGCTCATATTTCTTGGCGTCCAACATGGCCTGTACTACTTTTACTTTTGACCAGTCTGCATCCAGTTCGTCTGCAACAATCATCGGAAACGAAGTCTTGATATTCTGACCTAATTCAGGGTTGGGAGAGAAAATCGTAATAGCACCATCGGGCGAGATCGACAAATAGCTGTTGAAATCAATGGTTCCGGTCACGATGGGCGAATCGCTTTCATCTTCCATGGAAGACGCTACGGAACTTGTGAGCTGAAATCCCAGGACAAGGCCTCCTCCGGCGGTTGCGGCCAGCTTGATGAAATCGCGTCGGGTTGTTTTTGCCAGGTTAATCATAGATTTCTATTGTTTTTTGGACGCGAGGGCCACAGCTTCGTGAATTCGATGATAACTTCCACAACGGCAAATGTTGCCATTCATGGCATTGTCAATCTCAGAGTCTGAAGGGCTTGAATTTTTTGCGAGCAGCGACGCGGCCGTCATAATCTGTCCAGCCTGGCAATAGCCACATTGTGCTACGTCCACCTCATTCCATGCCACCT
>JAYWDR010000022.1:0-2712 GCA_043779735.1 Cyclobacteriaceae bacterium
TACATGTCCTCCCACCACCACAATGAGTTTTGGGTAAAGGGTGGATACTTCCAAATTGACAAGGTTGGATTCATGGGAAGTGAAATGTTGAATAACCTCTGGAAAAATCTTACCCTGAAAGTTGGGCACATGGAAGTCAATTACGGTGATGCTCACTTTAGAAGGACCGATGGTGGTAATGCGATGTACAATCCATTCATGGAAAACAATATCATGGATGCCTTCAACACTGAAATTGGTGGTGAATTGTATTGGCAAAAATCCGGCATCATTGCGATGTTGGGAGTCACCGATGGTGAGATACAGGGAAGCGTATCAAAACCGGATGACAGAAGGCCTTCTGTTTATGGCAAACTGGGCTATGACAAGAGTTTTGGTGATAAGAAACGTGTACGTATCACAGGTTCTTTCTATAACACGAAATCTTCTATCAGCAACACGGTATATGGTGGCGACCGTACTGGTTCAAACTATCAATATGTCATGGAGCCACTTACTGCCACTTTAACCGCAAACGCATTTTCAGGTCGCTTCAACCCTGGCTTCAAAGACAATGTAAGTTCTATTATGATCAACCCTTTCGCAAAATTTGAGGGACTTGAGCTCTTTGGAACGTATGAAATGACGGAGGGCAATAGCCAGGTTGAAAACGGAGAAGTAAAATACAGCAACCCTACTTTTAGCTACAACGCCACTCCGGGAAACTTAGCCATTAGCAAACTCCCCAATCGTAAGTTCACACAAATCGAAGCCGACCTCGTTTACAGATTCGGGAAAAGCGAAAAGTATTATGTAGGAGCAAAATACAACAGAGTTTCAGGCACAATGGTGTTCGGCTCTACCACAACGGCCACGAGCAACCTGGGCATTAACCAGGGCACTAGATCCGATATCGCTATTGAACGGATCTGCTTCGGAGCTGGTTGGTTTATTACAAGAAACGTACTCTTCAAAGCAGAGTATGTATCACAGAAATACACTGACTACCCAACCGAGAACATTCTCAGCGGGGGTAAGTTCAATGGATTCGTCATCCAGGGAGCTATTGGTTTCTAGGTTTGTTTTAGTAAAATATTCCGGCCGGCCTATTAGGTTGGCCGGATTTTTTTTGGTGCTTCCATATTCCCTAACTTGGCTTACGATGAGAACCCTTTTGATTTTCTTTTTGCTATTGGTAGAAACAGCGTTCACCGCCGACAAGGAAACCCCGGCACTCACACACCGCCTGATTGTTCAACCCGAAAGCCAACTTACCATTGATGGCAGGACCAATATCAACGCTTTCAAGTGCGCCATTCCGCAATACTTAGGAAAAGACACGTTGGTGTTGCAAGAAGGCGGACCTAATACGAGACCTGTATTTGTCAAAGGGTCCGTGTCGCTGGATGCCTCGAGCTTTGATTGTGGCATGGCCATGATGACTTCCGATTTTCACAAGACCATCAAGTCAGAATCGTATCCTGCCATTATCATTGATTTCATTTTGTTTGAGCGCTTGCCCAGTTACGCTTATAGCGAGGAAAAATTCAAGGGCATTATTAAAATCTCATTGGGCGGAGCCACAAAGTTATTTGAAATGGATTGCACCATTGAGGCATGGCCCTCCGGACTCATTCATTTGAAGGGTGGCCGCGATTTCAAATTTTCAGATTTTTACCTTGAGGCCCCCACGAGAATGTTTGGCTTAGTAAGGGTGCAGGAATCTTTACAAGTTAATTTCCACCTTGTCCTAAAACTTGATGCTAATTCCTAAAGCGTGTGACTTTGTCTCCTAAAAGGATAGGGCCTGTTACGGAACCATTTACAGCAACACTTTTTGTTTAGTCTCTCCCGCATCATCAGAGTCAGGAGCATAAAATTAGCTTCTGTGCCGGGCGAGTGCTGCGGCCTGACCAATCCAATTGTCGCGACCGATTCGGTCTGGAAAAGATTTAATGCTTTTAGTAATGCGTCCCACCATCTCCGGAGTCAACTCGCTAATTTGCTTAAAGGAATAAATCCCCAGTTCGTTGAGTTTTCTCTGAATCGATGGGCCGATCCCGCTGATGCGAGTAAGATCATTTCTCGCTTGTACACTAGAAGGAGTAAATCGGGAGTGGGAAGGAACCGGCATTTCAATTAGCATTTCCTTCTTCTTTTGCTGGTTTCCTTCAAGGTCAGCCTCCCGTGCTTCGGCAAGTTCGCTCTTTAACTGAGCGGCTGTGTTCCGGATTGAATCTGTTTCCTGTTTCAGATTCTCGTAACGCCTTTGGTATTGTTGCAACTCCTGTTCCAATGTGTAGACCTGATTCTTGGCTGCTATCAATAATGGTTCCGTTACCTTCTTCACTTGCGCCAATAAAGAAACTTCATGTTGCCATTCTGCTACGTGTTTGCGGGCAGACTGATTTTCCTTTTCAAGCAGTTGTAGTTGCTTACGCATCCCTGATCTTTCCTTATGCAACCCCCCCAACTCTGATCGTAAAAATCGAAATGTATTCTCGCTTAGAAGCCAGGATCCGGCAAAGCCAATCAGAAATGCCATCAAAATCATCGTGAGGATTTCCAGGCCTGGGACCGTTTCGCACAAGCCCCTTACACTACAGAGGTACCACCGTGTGAAAAAAACACACATGAGGAGAAAAAACGTAATCAGGCTATAAACGGCTCGCATGGCGGGTAGCAAGAGTCAGTGAAGGTACGCTTTTCCTAAAAAGGCCAACAAAAAAACCA
>JAYWDR010000023.1:0-7884 GCA_043779735.1 Cyclobacteriaceae bacterium
ATGCCCAGGGTTATCAACTTGTCCTGTGCCTTGGCCTGATCTACTGCCTTCTGAATAGTGTGCAAAAATTCCTTTTCGCTCAGGATAAGGTGGTCAGAAGGACTTACAATCATGATGGCGTCGGGATCCTTTAAGAATATTTTATTGGCTGCATACGCGATGCAAGGGGCGGTATTTTTCCGCATGGGCTCAGCCAATATCTGGTCAGCACGGGTGATGGATAGCTGCTCCTGAGCCACTGCCACATGCTCTTCGTGCGTGACAACCCAAATATTCTCGGGCAAACAAATGGGCAGGTACCGTTCGTAGGTGGACTGCAAAAGCGTTTTGCCCACTCCCAGCACATCCAGAAACTGTTTAGGTTTCGCATTTCGACTATAAGGCCAAAAGCGGGTACCAATCCCTCCTGCCATCAGCACTACATGTAAATTCTTATCCATTTAAGAGGTTCACAATAACATTTTGCAGTTCCTTGCGTTCAGCGTTGTCATCGGTGCAATTCACCAAATAGTTGGCACTATTCTAATAATTTTTTAGTATATTCAATGCTCCTTCGCACTATAACGATTGCGGAGGGCAAATGTAAGGATTAAATCGACTCAGGAACCATGATAGTGGCTGAAGAAAGAGACACATTAAAAGCACAACTGAAAGAATTTTTTGGGTATTCGTCCTTTCGGGGAAACCAGGAAACAGTAATCAGAAATATCTTAACCGGGCGCAACACGTTTGTCATTATGCCTACAGGCGCTGGCAAGTCGCTTTGCTATCAGCTCCCAGCGATGGTAAAGCAAGGTTTGGCAATTGTCATATCCCCTCTCATCGCGTTGATGAAAAACCAGGTGGACCAATTAAATGCCTACGGTATACACGCGCGGTTCATGAACTCTACCCTCAGCAAAGGTGAGATCACGCGCTTAAAAAAAGATTGCATTAGCGGGTCTGTCAAGCTTCTTTATGTCGCGCCCGAATCGCTCAACAAAGAAGAGAATATTGCCTTTCTGCAAAAGGTAAACGTGTCGTTCGTTGCCATCGATGAAGCGCATTGCATCTCAGAATGGGGACATGACTTCAGGCCGGAATACCGCAAAATCAAGACCATGATTGCGCAGCTCGGCGATATGCCTGTCATTGCCCTCACCGCCACCGCTACACCCAAAGTGCAACTGGACATTCAGAAGAATCTTCAGATGGAAGAAGCGGATGTCTTTATCTCTTCTTTCAACAGGAAGAACTTGTACTATGAGGTCCGTCCAAAAAAAGAAACAAAGAAGCAGCTGATTCGCTTCATGAAAGTCCACAAAGGGAAATCAGGTATTATCTATTGTCTCAGCCGCAAGAAAGTTGAAGAGATTGCCCAACTGCTGAATGTTAACGGATTCAAAGCGGCACCTTATCATGCAGGCCTTGACCCTGATGTACGCGTCAAGAACCAGGATGACTTCCTGAATGAAGAAACAGACATCATCGTGGCCACTATTGCCTTCGGGATGGGTATCGACAAGCCAGACGTGAGGTTTGTGGTACACTATGATGTGCCTAAGTCATTGGAAGGATATTACCAGGAAACAGGACGCTCTGGCCGCGATGGCCTAGAGGGCATTTGCCTTATGTTCTACAGTCATAACGACTTGAGTAAATTAGAAAAATTCAATAAAGACAAAACAGTTCAAGAGAGAGAAAATGCCCGTGTGCTGCTGCAAGAAATGGAGTTTTATGCTGAGTCACCCATATGTCGCCGGAGACAACTGCTCCACTATTTTGGCGAAGAGTTTATGGAAGAGAACTGTGGATCTTGCGACAATTGCGTACATCCAAGGGAACGATATGATGGATCGGCCGCGGTGAAGTCGGTGCTCGAGGCAGTCAAGCAAACGAATGAACGCTTTACACTCAACCATTTGGTAAACGTAATCAGAGGCATTGAAGATGAATACGTAAAAAGTTATGGTCACTTTGACCTGGCCATCTATGGAACCGGGGGTGACGAAGAAGCGGACTTTTGGAAATCCGTTGTACGCCAAACACTCATTTACCAGTATTTAGAAAAAGACATTGATAATATCGGCGTGCTCAAGTTAACTGAGAAAGGCAAGAAGTTTCTGGTGAAGCCACACCTCATTGAATTGGCGCGTGATCACGATTTCACAACCGCAATCGAAGATGAAGAAGTCTCCTCTGAAAGGGCACCCGTCAATTCGAAGGCATACGATGTGAAGTTGTTTGAGATCCTGAAGGCCGTGCGCAAACAAGTTGCCAAGCACAAGGACCTTCCTCCTTATGTGATTTTTCAGGATCCCTCATTGGAAGAAATGGCCACTACCTACCCTATCACTAAAGAAGATCTGGCCGGAGTGAACGGTGTCGGCATGGGCAAGGTCAACAAGTTCGGCGAGGAGTTCCTGGAGGTGATTCAAAAATATGTGGAAGATAATGATATCGAGACCGCCACCGATGTGGTAGTGAAGTCATCGGTCAATAAGTCCAAAATCAAGATTTTCATCATTCAGCAGATTGACCGCAAAGTAGACCTTGAAGAGATTGCTCAATCAAAAAATCTGTCGTTTGAAGACATGCTGACGGAGATTGAAAACATATGCTTCTCAGGCACCAAGCTGAACCTTGACTATTACATTGATGAAGTGCTGGATGATCATAAGCAGAACCAAATCTTTGACTACTTCCTTAACTCAGAGTCGGACAGCCTCGAAGAAGCCATGAATGATGCCAGCAATTCTGACTTCACCGAAGAAGAGATGAGGTTGATGAGAATCAAGTTTCTGAGCGAGTACGCAAATTAGAGAATCGTTGATCGTTATTGGTTGTTCGTTCTTCGAGGGCTGCCAACAATTAATCCGACTTCGTCAAGTTGTATTCGGAAGCCCGGAGGGCTGACATTATCATAGAGATACAAGCAAAATCACGAGCATCAACCCCGAAGGGGTGGCATAATTTCACCCCTTCGGGGTTTATCAAAAAAGCAGACATCCTTTCTACACTAATTTCATCCCTACGGGATTGCAACTTGACAAAGTAGGATTAACGAACAATCATTTTGTTATCTTTGAGATTTGTGTAACGCATGAACATTCTACTCATTGGCAGTGGTGGCCGCGAACACGCGTTGGCGTGGAAGATTAAACAAAGCAAATTCACCAGTAGACTTTATATCGCACCTGGCAATGCAGGCACTTCCACTATCGGTGAAAATATCCCCATCAAGGCAGAGGATTTCTACGGGCTGTCTGGATTTTGTCTTGAGAAAAATATCGACTTGATCATCGTGGGGCCGGAAGCGCCACTGGTGAATGGCCTCCGAGATTATTTTGAAAATGATCCCGCACTAAGACATATACTATTGGTGGGACCAGGAAGGAAAGGGGCGCAACTGGAGGGTAGCAAAGACTTCTCCAAACACTTCATGCAAAGAAATGGTATACCTACTGCTGCCGCGAAAACCTTTTCCATTGAGCAATTGAATGAAGGACTTCAGCATTTAGCTTCCTGCAAGCTGCCGATCGTGCTGAAAGCAGACGGGCTCGCAGCCGGCAAGGGAGTTATTATCTGCCATACACTTGATGAAGCCACGACAGCATTCGGCAACATGCTCGGCAATAAGCTTTTTGGAGAAGCGAGCTCCCAGGTATTGGTGGAAGAGTTTTTGGAGGGCATTGAACTTTCGGTATTCGTGCTCACGGATGGTGACAATTTTGTCTTGTTGCCAGAAGCAAAAGACTATAAACGTATTGGCGATGGAGACACGGGGCCTAATACGGGTGGCATGGGTGCTGTTTCACCTGTAGCCTTTGCGAACCGGACATTCATGGCCAAGGTAGAGGAGAAGGTCATTCGTCCTACCATCGCTGGATTACAGAAGGAAAATATTTCTTATCGTGGATTTATTTTCTTTGGCTTGATGAATGTACAGGGCGAGCCGTATGTTATCGAATACAATGCCAGAATGGGTGACCCAGAGACAGAAGTAGTGATACCTCGCATTGAATCAGACATTGTTGAATTATTGGTGGCGTGCGCCAAAGGCGAGCTTAAAAATAAGACAATCAAGATCACACCAGACGTTGCGCTGTGCGTTGTCATGGTTTCAGGTGGATACCCCGAGCCTTACGAGAAAGGGAATATAATCTCAGGTTTGGGAACACCATCTCTAGCCCTCGTCTTCCATGCCGGTACCAGGCGCGACAAGGCAACCATCGTAACGGACGGCGGGCGTGTGCTGGCGGTAACCGGAAGGGCGGCCAACCTGGAGGGTGCAAAAAAAATTGCGTATCAGACCGTTTCCGGCATTTCATGGAACGACGTGTACTTCCGAAAGGATATTGGTGTAGATTTGCTTCGTTTGTAAACGCCAACGAGAGTCGTGTGAGGCAAGGAAAGGCCCAGGTGGCGCGGCGGCTAGCCTCAAGGCAATAAAAATTGAAATTATGGGATGTGCGTGCGGAACAGCCAAAGACGGAAAAGTATCAGGCTGTCAAAATAACGGTGCCTGCGCAACGGGTGGCTGCAATAAAATGAATGTGTTTGATTGGCTTTCCAATATGGAGATGCCAATGGCTGACCGTTTTGATGTAGTCGAAGTTCGTTTCAAGAATGGTCGAAAGGAATTTTTCAGAAACTCTGAAAAGCTAGATCTCACCGCCGGTGATGCAGTCGTTATTGAAGTTCCAAATGGACACCACCTGGGTCATGTGTCACTGCAAGGCGAGCTTGTGCGGCTTCAGATGAAGAAAAAAAATGTGGCCAACGATGGTGAGATAAAAAAAATATATCGCGTTGCACACCTAAAAGATCTGGAGAAGTATGATGAGGTTCAAAAACGCGAACTTCCCTCCCTACACCGGAGCCGCGAGATCATCCGACAGATGAACATAAATATGAAACTCTCTGATGTGGAGTACCAGGCCGACAATATGAAAGCCAGTTTCTTTTATTCTGCCGACGAGCGGGTAGACTTTCGTGAACTGATACGCATCTTGGCCGGTGAATTCAGGGTGAGGGTTGAAATGCGTCAGATCAGCCTTCGTCAGGAAGCGGGTCGTTTGGGTGGGATCGGTATCTGTGGCCGTGAACTTTGCTGCTCGACCTGGCTCACTGACTTCAAGAACGTCGCGACAAGCGCGGCGCGCTATCAGAACCTTTCTCTCAACCCTAGCAAACTTTCCGGCCAGTGTGGACGCCTCAAGTGCTGTCTCAACTACGAATTGGAAACCTATATGGAGGCTCTGAAACACATTCCGGAAGTGGGACAGGCTCTGTTGACGGAGAAGGGCGAAGCCACCTTGCATAAAACTGATATTTTTAGAAAGATCATGTGGTTTGGCTACAAGGAAGAGAGTGCCTGGTATCCATTAAACGTGGATCGCGTAAATGAAATTCTGGAACTCAACAAACTGGGTCGCAAGCCGGCTACACTGGAGCTAAACGAACTTGAAGTACGCGAACCCCTCTCTGTGCTCAACAGTGACCTGGACAGGCTTGACAAGAAGTTTAGCAACAGGAGCGGTCAAAATAAGAAGAAATCTCGTCACAGTCGGCGGGATGGACGAGGCGGCAGACCAGGCAATCTGCAAGCTCCGCGATGATCTTTCCAAAAATGCTAACCATGGCCCATTCAATATGGGTACCCTATAAGCATTCAGCCTATTGGTTGTTGCTTTTTTCCAGCCTGATGGTTTCTTGTGACAATAGCCGTGTGTTTGAAGCGAACCACGAATTTAACAGCCGCGCCTGGAACTCTACCGAAGAACCCCGCTTTGAGTTTGCCATTGGCGACACAACCCAGCGCTACAATGTGTACTTCAATGTCCGCAATTCATTGAACTATCCTTTTGCCAGGATTTTCATTACGTACCATGTATACGATTCCGTCGGTAAAGAGCTCGCAAGAAGGCTGGTTAACAGCGATCTCTTCGATCAGAAGACAGGACAGCCGTTGGGTGACAGCGGGCTGGGAGACTTGTATGACCATCAGTTTCCACTCCTAAAGAGTCACCGTTTTAATTCTCCTGGCAAGTACTCCATAAAATTAGATCAATTCATGAGGCAGGATACACTTCAAGGCGTGATTGCCGTAGGGATAAGGATTGAGAAGGTTATCCGCCCATAAATCTTAGTCAATTTATCCAGTCCCCATTCGGTAATTTGGGAAAAGGCAAAAAAATATCCTATTCCTTAACAGAAATAGGACATTTACTATTCATTCATTAAGTTCTTATGCCTTAACGGGTTCCGGGTTTTTCTTGTCAAGGTCGATCACTAACGGAGAAGCGATAAAAATGGATGAGTAGGTACCTATTACAACGCCAACAATAAGGGCAAACGAAAATCCTCGCAACACCTCACCTCCAAAGATAAACAACACAACAACTACGAGTAACACCGTGCCAGAGGTAATAATCGTTCGACTCAGTGTACTGTTGATGGCACCGTTAAATATCTTCGTGCGCTCATGGCTGGTACCTAAATCCATAAATTCACGAATGCGATCAAAGATGATCACCGTATCGTTGATAGAGTAACCTACAATCGTCAGCAAGGCCGCCACAAATACCTGGTCAATCTCCAGGGAGAATCCTAATAACCCGGCAATTGCAAATGCCGCAATGGTGAAAAGCACATCGTGAATGAGTGCCACGATAGCACCCGTGCTGTATTGCCATTTCCGGAAGCGCACCAGGATGTAAAGGAAAATAGAAAGTAGAGCGAGGCCGCCAGACAAAAATGCAGAACCCTTAATATCCTCAGCAATGGTGGCGCTTACTTTGACGGAAGAAGAAATGGCAAAATGTGACTTGTCCACAGCCGCGTCATTTTCTGTGTATTGCTTACCGGTAACTTTTTGAAGTCCCTCTATGAGTCTATTTCTTACCTTATCATCTGCCACATCGGAGTCATCGTCAATGAGATAGGATGTGGTTACCTTCATCACATCATTCCCACCATAGTTTTTTACTTCAGTGCCGGCATTTTCAAAGGTAGTGGCAAGGTCCGTTTTCATCTTTGTCGCTTCCACCGGTTCAGCAAACGTGACGATATACGAACGTCCTCCTTTGAAATCCACTCCCAGCTTCAAGCCTTGAAAAACAACCAGGATCAAACCGATAGCGATAAAGGAGGCGGAGAAAAGGTACGCCTTCTTGCGATTGCCAATAAAATCATAATTGGTATTTTTCCCGAAAGACCACGACGAAAATGTCTCGAATGATAACTTTGCCTCGTCTCCTTTGCGTACCATCCACTCGATAATGACACGCGAAATGTATACCGCGGAAAAGAATGAAGTAGCAATACCGATCATCAACACGATGGCAAAACCCTTCAAAGGTCCTTGACCGAAAATATAAAGAAACATACCCGTCAAGAAAGTGGTCAGGTTTGAGTCAAAGATCGCCGCGAAGGCTCGTTCGTAACCCTTCTTAATTGCTTCGCGCAATTTTCTTCCCTGCCTTAATTCCTCACGGATTCGTTCATAAATCAGCACGTTGGCGTCAACGGCCATACCCATGGTAAGTACGATACCTGCAATTCCGGGCAAGGTGAGCGCCGCATTCAACTGGGCCAAAATTCCAAGAATAAAAAAGACGTTAAAGAGCAATGCCAGATCGGCCACCCACCCGCCTTTTGCGTAGTAGGCCACCATAAAAATTACCACCAACGCCAAACCAGCGGCCATTGAAACAAATCCCTGGTTTTGGGCCACCTTACCCAATGAAGGCCCGATGATGGCTCCTTCTACGATGCGCGTTGGCGCTGGCAGCGACCCGGCTTTCAATACCAGGGCTAGGTCTTTGGCTTCTTCCAGGTCAAAGCTTCCTGTGATTTGTGAATTGCCATTTGGGATTTCTCCTTGTACTGTGGGAGCCGTGT
>JAYWDR010000024.1:0-2693 GCA_043779735.1 Cyclobacteriaceae bacterium
AGCATCGGGGATGCATTTTGGTTTGCCGGTCGCAAGTTGGAACTGGTACGCATCAAGGACATGGAGGCTCATGTAAGGAATACGAAAAAGAAATCAGGGCGGGTGCCTTCCTGGCAGGGAGGGCGCATGCCGTTGTCATCACAATTGAGTGAGATGATACGGTTAAAGATTGATGAAGCAGCGGAAGGGAAGGCGAACGACGAAGAAATGATTTTTCTGAAACCACTGCTCGAATTGCAGGCAGAAAGATCTCACTTGCCTAGAAAAAATGAATTTCTTATTGAATCATTCAAAACCAATGAAGGACATCATGTGCTCATGTATCCGTTTGAGGGAAGATTGGTGCATGAAGGCCTGGCCTCTCTGATTGCTTATCGTATCTCAAGGATAATGCCCATCTCATTTTCCATAGCCATGAATGATTATGGGTTTGAATTGCTGTCTGACCTGGAGATTCCTATTTATGATGCCGTTGAGACCAACGTACTGGGTGTTGATGATTTGACAAAGGATATTCAAGCCAGCATTAATTCCATCGAAATGGCGAGGAGGAAGTTCCGTGACATTGCCTCTATTGCGGGTCTTGTGTTTAAGGGATTCCCAGGACAAAAGATCCGTGACCGGCATTTACAGTCTTCTTCTCAATTGTTTTTCAGCGTATTTCATGATTATGATTCCACCAATCTCTTGCTTTTGCAGTCGTACGAAGAGGTGATGGATTTTCAACTCGAGGAAGCCCGCATGCGAAAAGCGTTGGAACGCATTGCAGGACAAAAAATAATTATCAAAGAGCCTTCTATGCCAACGCCATTTGGGTTCCCCGTAATCGTTGATCGCCTGAGCAGGGAAAAGTTGACCTCTGAGACGCTCGAGGACAGGGTGAAGAAGATGATTTTGAAGTGGGAATACTGATGTTAAGTTTTAAATGTTAAGTGTTAAATGACTCTGATGTGGAAACATTTAACATTTAGCATTTAACACCTAAAATAATTAAAAGAGTGTTCTGAAAAGCAGGAACAGCGACCCTGCCATAATAATCACCACCGGCAAGGTGAGAAACCAGGCGATGAGAATATTTCTGACAGTTTCAGGTTGAAGATTTTTCACACCTTTGCTGGCGACCATGCTTCCGGCAATTCCGGAAGACAATACGTGGGTGGTGCTCACGGGTAATCCAAAATAACTGGAGAGCCCGATGGTGGTGGCCGCTACAAGCTCTGCGCTGGCGCCCTGGGCATAGGACAAATGTTCTTTTCCAATTTTCTCTCCGATGGTCTTCACGATACGTTTCCAACCGATCATGGTACCTAATCCCAATGACAGAGAAATTAATACGATGACCCAGCCTGGTGAATAGTCAGTGACTTTGCGGACACTCTTCAGGTTGTCTTTTATCACTTTCTTGTCTTGTGAGCTTAATCGGGCTTCATCCTTTTTCAGGATTTCCTCCAGGTTGCGCGCCATCACAAGGATATCCTTGCGCATGTTGAATCTTTCTTCCCTGGGAAGTTCGTTGATGGTACTAATTGAGTCGATGGTCCCCTGAATGTGAAAGTTCATTTCTTTCGCTTCCGCAAGTCTTATTCTATCCGGCTCTGAGAGGGGAGAAGGGTCAATGGATTTGATTGTGTTTTCAATGCGTGTCAATGGGTCAATCAACTGCTTTGTTTCGAAAGAAGAATTTAGCGCAAAATACCCGGGAATAATTCCTATGAGGATCAACATAATAAGGCCAACACCTTTTTGCCCGTCATTTTGACCATGAAAGAAACTTACGCCCGTGCAAGTCAGCAGCAGGATGCCCCGGACCCAGGGCGGCGGCGGGGTATTTTTTTTCGGTTCCTTGAAAAGATCATCACCATAGGATTTTCCTTTGGTGGTCACGCGAAGAAAAAACATCAGGATAATGGTGAGGCTGAAGCCAACGAGTGGAGACACGAGCAAAGAGATGCCGATCTCCTGTGCTTTGCTCCAGTTGACAGCCGTGGAAGTTGAATCCGGCAAAAAAGAGTAGGCAATGCCCACGCCCAAAATAGAGCCAATCAGGGTATGGGAACTTGAGCATGGAATCCCAAAGTACCAGGTAAGCAAGTTCCACGTGATGGCACTTAACAACAGGGCTGCCACCATCGATATACTGTGGGCAATGTTTTGGTCAATAAGAGATTCTACAGGCAGCAGGTTTACAATACCCATGGCTACGGCAATGCCTCCATAAAATACACCCATGGAATTCATGAAGGCGGACCAGATTACCGCCACCCAGGGTTTCAAAGAGTTGGTGTAGATGACCGTTGCGACCGCATTGGCGGTATCGTGAAAGCCATTTACAAACTCAAATGAGCAGGCTCCTATTAGGCAGATAATCAGCAGGATGGAGTAGGATAGTTCTAGATCAAACATGGATTTTATTCAATTGTTGGATTTGCCGGAAACTCCTGAAAATCCATATTGGCGACCTAAGATAAGGGGACTTATGCTTGCCCTATATTATCTTAATGTTAATAATTTTTTTTTGGGTAAGATAGGACATAATTATTTAATGGCAGGGCGCTAAATTCATTGCCATGGAAAAGAATTAACGCCTCACAGGGGATATGATTCCTCCTTTGTACTTTTAAGCGAATGAAGGTTGCGATTTTAAATAATTATGTAGAATTATTGCCCGGGAAAGCGCTATTTCTACCTGACTC
>JAYWDR010000025.1:0-2684 GCA_043779735.1 Cyclobacteriaceae bacterium
TCCACGTCTTCCACCTCTCGCGGATCGCGGAGGATCGGATCGCCACCTCTGCCGACATCGCCTGTAAATAAATAACGAAACTTCTTTTCTCCTTCACGGATGTCGAGTACCACCTGGGCAGAGCCGAGGATGTGGCCCGCATCTCGAAACTGCAACGTCACGCCATCATTGACAGTGATAGGTCGGTCGTAGCCAATGGCCACAAATTGACGCATTACTTTTTCAGCATCTTCTCTCGTGTACAAGGGATTTACAGAAGGCTCATTTTTTCTTGCCCTCACTTTTGTAACATATTCAGCGTCCGACTCTTGTATGTGGGCTGAATCCTGAAGCATGATGGCCGCTAAGTCCTGCGTGGCATGCGTACAGAAAATATTTCCACGAAACCCCTGCTTGTACAGGTTAGGGAAATTTCCGGCGTGGTCGATATGCGCATGACTTAGAATGGCGACATCCAAGGTAGCGGGGTCAAAAGGAAAATGGAGGTTGCGCTCAATGGATTCAAAGCGCTTGCCCTGGTATAGGCCGCATTCCAGCAGGATCCTTTTGTTGTTAACCGTCAGCAGGTACATGGATCCTGTGGTGGTGCGGGCAGCACCAAGAAATTGTATAGTCATAGTGAATAATTGACCGCTTAAAGTACGTAAAGTTTTGATAAGCTAGAGAGTAGTGAAGCCGAGAACTGCATTCCACGCAAAGACCGTAAAGTAAATACGCCAAGAATCGCAAAGCCACATTTTCATGCCATCGCTTGGCGCACTTTGCGCCTTCTCTTTGCGTGTTTGCTTGAAAATGAATCAATCTTAGAAATTGTCGTACACCACAGATTTTCGAAATGGGATTGAATCCAAATTCTATCTTTGATGTTCAAACCCATCATGGTTATACTTTACACTATTGGTATTTCTTGTTTGCGGACAATCTACTGGGCGGCTTCCTGGTTTAATCCCAAGGCTAAAGCGTTCCAAAACGGACGTCAGGAACAAAGCCAGCGCCTTCATAACACTTTTCCGCTTGCATCGATGGAGCAGGTGGTGTGGGTTCATTGCGCCTCCCTGGGCGAGTTTGAACAAGGACGACCTGTCATAGAAGCTTTAAAAGTGTGGAGACCATCGATCAAAATATTACTTACTTTTTTTTCTCCTTCAGGATATGAGGTAAGAAAGAACTACGAGTATGCGGATTTTGTCTTTTACCTGCCCTGGGACACTTCTAGAAATGCAAAATGGTTTGCTGAAAAAGTAAAACCCTCCCTGGCCCTATTCGTAAAATATGAATTCTGGTTTCATTATTCGACAGAACTTCACAAACGTAAAATACCCCTGATATCCATCTCGTCCATTTTTCGGAGCGACCAAATTTTCTTCAAACGGTATGGGTCTCTATTCCGATCAATGCTAAAGAATTTCAATCATTTTTTTGTTCAAAATCAGGAATCGGTTAGCCTTCTTCAATCCATTGGGATTAGTTCGATCACCCTGACAGGTGATACTCGTTTTGACCGTGTAAATCAGATTATTCAACAGGCTATCAAAATACCCTTAGTCCAGCAGTTCAAAGACACTCAAAAAATGATGGTAGTGGGAAGTGCCTGGCCGGAAGATATGGAGGTTCTATTTCCATTCATCAATGAACACAGAACCAATCTTAAATTCATAATCGCGCCTCACGAGATCCGCGAAGACTTTTTAGCGACCATCGAGAAATCATTGGATGGGAAATCTGTCCGGTACTCCAGGGTGCAAGGCTTCCCTGTTCAGGAGGCCTCCGTGCTCATTATCGACAACGTCGGCATGCTATCACAATTGTATCAATACGGCGAATTTGCCTATGTGGGTGGAGCATTCGGTGAGGGCCTTCACAATATCCTGGAAGCCGCTTGCTGCGGGATCCCCATTTTCTTCGGCAATAAATCCTACAAGAAATACCAGGAAGCTTCTGATCTGGTGTTACAGCAAGGAGCCTTTGATGTGCGGGATTACGTCGAATTGAAATTGAAATATGAAATGATGGTGAACCATCCCGAAATGTTTTTACTGGCGTGCCAGGTAACCCGTAAGTATGTTGTTAATAACCTTGGCGCGACAGACAAGATTGTGGACCATTGCAAAAACCACCTAGGCTGATGGAAGGACGTGTGATGAAATCGACTGGCTCATGGTATGAGGTGTTGGGCCCCGATGGCAATAGATACTATTGCCGCTTGCAAGGCAAACTGCGACTGGTCGGCAGCAAGGAAACCAATCCGGTGGCCGTTGGCGATCGTGTGGAGGTACTCTTGGATCAAGGTGATGCTTCGATTTCAGAGATCAAACCGCGGGATAACCATATTCTTAGGCAGTCGGTGAAGAAGACTGGTCATAGCAACGTGTTGGCCGCCAATGTAGATCAGGTGCTGTTGATTGCTACCCTTAAACAACCGCGCACCTCACTGGGTTTCATTGATCGCTTCCTGGTGAGTGCTGAGTCATTCCGAATACCACAAATACTTGTGTTCAATAAGAGAGATCTGTTTTCTCATGAAGAAAAAACAACCGTTGATCACCTTCAACAGTTGTATTCCGCCATTGGCGTCAACACGTTGAGCATTTCAGCGCATGAGAAAGATGACGTAGTTCGAGTAAAGAAATTGCTAAAGAATAAGACTACCCTGGTGGCAGGACATTCAGGTGTGGGTAAATCAA
>JAYWDR010000026.1:0-2680 GCA_043779735.1 Cyclobacteriaceae bacterium
ACCGCTGAAAAGTAGCGACCCGTTACAATCATGATGACATGATTCTCGGGGGGGCCACTTTCCCAGGCGCCGGTCAGTCCGGACGTTTGGGAAAAGAGAGGGCTTATGGAAAGGAGGAAGAAAAGAGAACTGGTGAAATGAGATTTCATGGTTATCAAGAATTATGTAACGATGTGGCCCGGTCCACCTTCAATTATTAAGGGGTGTTCACCTCATTGAATCCCTCCGTATTATCCGTCCAGCTCATCGGATAGTTCTTGTCTACAAACTCGGCGGCGTCTGTGGTCAGACAAAGCGGCCGAAAGGTATCCAGCATTACCGCCAACTCTTTGGTTTCTTTGGCCCCAATGCTTTTCTCAACAGTGCCGGGGTGTGGCCCGTGGGGAAGGCCCCCAGGGTGAAGGGTAAATGACCCTCGCGAAATTCCCTTTCGGCTCATGAAATTCCCTTCGGCATAATACAATACCTCATCACTGTCTATGTTGCTATGGTTGTATGGCGCCGGGATGGCCAGCGGGTGATAATCAAACAGGCGCGGCACAAAGGAGCAAATAACAAAGTTGTGGCCCTGGAACGTCTGGTGTGCAGGCGGGGGCTGGTGAATGCGGCCTGTAATGGGCTCGAACTCATGTACTGAGAAGGCATATGGCCACAAAAAGCCATCCCAGCCTACGACATCCAGCGGGCTGTAATCATAGACGTATTGATGCAAATGGCCCTGCTTCTTGATCTTCATCAGAAATTCACCTTTGCTTGTATCGGTCACTAGTTCTTGCGGTGCGCGAATGTCGCGCTCGCAATACGGTGAATGTTCCAGCAGTTGACCCAATTGATTGCGGTACCTCTTTACCGTTTCGACTGGCGAAGATGATTCTATGATTAACAGTCGCAAGGGGCCGTCATCAAATTCCAGCTTATAGATCACAGTTCTTGGGATTACCACGTAGTCACCGGAACGAAAATCCAGTTTACCAAACTGAGTGATTAGTCTTCCGCTGCCGTCGTGTATGAACAGCACTTCATCGCCTTCCGCATTCTTATAAAAATAATCCATCGTCCGCTTCCTGGGCGAACAAATCGCCATAGAGCAGTCGTTGTTCATCAGCAACACTTTGCGGGCATCCAGGTAGTCGTCTCCCGTGTTGCCAACCTTCGACGTATCCAGATGCGTTTGACGAAGGCCGTAGTTTTCCAAAAGTTTTGGGCCATATTTCACAGGCTCTTTCAGCATTTTGATCCTGGTGGGCGGATTGATATGGTACAATATCGAGTATATACCGGCAAAGCCTTGCGAGCTCACTACTTCTTCTTTGTATAAACTTCCATCAGGCTGTCGGAATTGGGTGTGGCGTTTTAGTGGCAATTGGCCGAGGCGGTGGTAGTACATGGCAATCGAATTTACTCCCCAATTTATGAAATGATTCTGGCTTTGCGTGCCGAAAGTCTCTGAACGCAGGATGGCGGAAACCACCTCAGACCTACGGCAGACAACCTACAACTCTGATTGTCACATTTTCCCTCGGTTCAGATCAGGGATTCTGTCGAATAGTTTAATGGCTTGTTGCAGCACTTCGTTGGATTCGTTGTAGATCGGGTAGAAGCCCTCATTGTTCCAGATCTTGCGCGCGATTTGCGCCTTTATGTTGACTTGAAAATTATTCTTGTGGCGCTGCAAGTCTTTATGATCAGCCGGCACTTTGTTTCTTTCTCCGACTTTTGTCAATTGCATGAACATGTCATCGGTGACTTTAAAACCCTTAAAATACTTTTCGTAGCCAATCCTGGTCAGTTCATCTTTATGCTTGCCAGCGTAGTTAAAGGTATATTCCTGCACCGAATTCGAGGTGTAAAGCTCGTTGAGGTAGTGACTATTCTGGGTAGTGTCGAGCGGCACAAAGTAGTCTGGCATAATCCCCCCTCCACCGTAGACGGATCGGCCATTGAGTGTTTGATATTTCAGTGAATCATTGAACTTGATGCTATCGGAATTAAAGAATTCCCCATGGCGATAACGTTTCAGCATGTCTTTGGAATATACTTCCCCGTCACCGTACGGTTTTTGTATCGAACGCCCGCTGGGAGTATAGTAGCGGGAGATAGTGAGCCTCAATTCAGAGCCATCGCTCAAGTCAAAAGGTGATTGCACTAGCCCTTTTCCAAAGGACCTTCTTCCCACCACAAGGGCGCGGTCATTGTCTTGCAAGGCACCGGCAAGAATTTCGGAAGCAGACGCGCTGCCCTCATTGATCAGCACAATAAGGTCGCCTTTTTCAAAATCTCCTTTGCTGGTAGAAACCTCATCGGAGTTATATTTTTTGTCTTTGCCTTTCGTGAATACTATTTTCTTTCCCTCCGACAAAAACTCGTCGGCCAGGTCAATGGCCTGGTTCATGTAGCCGCCCGGATTGCCCTGCAAGTCGAGGACAAGTTTTTTCATACCTTTTTTGCGCAGGTCGTCAAGTGATTTTTGGAATTCGGTAAAGGTGGTTTGTGAAAAACGATTGATTTTTATGTAGCCAATGTACTTGTCAATCATATAAGCAGCATCTACCGAGTGCTGTGGAATCTTATCGCGGATGATCGTGAACAAAAGAGGGTTCCTCGCGTTTTTTCTAACGACTTGTAATTTTGCCTCGGTGCCCTTCGGCCCCTTGAGCAGCTTCATTACCTGCGGGTTGGT
>JAYWDR010000027.1:0-7823 GCA_043779735.1 Cyclobacteriaceae bacterium
GGCCCCGAACGGCTCGTTTCCGTCTCAAGGGAGTTGACAAAGGTGTTTGAAGAGACTTTTACAGGCCCTTTGAATGAAGTGATCAGTCATTTCAATAAAAAAGAAGTGAAAGGCGAAATTGTAATTGTGATCGATGGCAAAAAAGAGTAACCCCTCGCCTGTTGTGCTCTTTATTGCGTCCGGGTTGTTGTTGACCGGCGGATGGCTGATGGCCTCTTTTCCTATATTTATTTTCTTTGCCTGGGCTCCACTTTTTGCCCTGACCGATCGCGCTACCGATACGTCCGCTGTATGGGAAAAAATGGAGTGGGTGTTGTTGTCGCTCATTGTCTCATTTGCGGCAGCTCATGCGTTCGATCTCTCAGCAATAGCATCCTCCATGCTATACGCAATCCTATTTACCATGTCTTTCATAGGACATGTGTGGGTTCGGCAAACCCTGGGTAAGCGGGCTGGAAAAATTACCATTATCCTTTTCTGGCTGACTCTTGAGTACATGCTGCTAAAAATCAGGCCTGGAGAGAGTTCCTTCGTGGCCGATTGCGTGCGCCTGCAACCGGCCTGGGTAAGGTGGAACATTCACACTGGGTATCTAGGCGCTACTTTCTGGATCCTGATAACGAATTTATTGGTATACGAAACATTTCTATCAGTAAAGCCATTTCAATGGTTTTGGATCGCACTGACCTTGTTTTTTTTTCTTGGGCCTATGGCATATTCCTATTCGATGGATTCGGGCCCCATCACCCGTGCCGCGATGGTAAATCTGTATTCCGGTAAATCTAGCGTGGAGGATGTTACGTATCTTGCGCGCGGAGAGTTTATGGTTCGCACGGCCACCTGGCTATCAACATTAATCCTTCTTTTTACGTTTGTTAAGAGTCAAACCTCCAAGTGATGATCGATCTTTTAGCGGTTGAGAAAAATGTGATGACTGTCTGCCTCGAGGTGGGGGATTTTATTGAACACGAAGGGTCCTTCTTTGATCGTTCCCGGATTGAGAAGAAGGAAGGATTCAATAATCTTGTATCCTATGTAGACAAGGAGTCAGAGAAGAAGATCGTGGAGGCTTTATCAAGGATTCTTCCAGGCTCAGGTTTCATTGCCGAAGAGGGAACAGCCGTAGAAAGTACCAACGACTACCGTTGGATCATAGACCCTCTGGATGGCACTACTAACTTTACTCATGGAATGCCTCTCTTCGCTATCAGCATTGCACTGGCAATAAACAATAGAGTGGTTCTTGGAATCGTATACGAGATAAACAAGAAAGAAATGTTTCACACAGTAGCTGGAAGCCCCGCCTATTGTAATAATAAAGAGATCCATGTGTCCCCTATCCAGACGATGCAAGAGAGTTTACTGGCAACAGGCTTTCCATATTATGAGTTCGAAAAAATGGAAGCCTACCTCATGATCATTCGTAATTTTCTTCGGCAGTCGCACGGAGTGCGCAGACTGGGCAGTGCCGCAACCGACTTGGCCTATGTGGCCTGTGGACGGTTTGAAGGCTTTTTTGAATACAACCTTAACTCCTGGGATGTAGCCGCAGGCGCTTTCCTGGTGCAGCAGGCAAAGGGCACGGTTACCGATTTTAGCGGTGGCAGTAATTTTCTGTTCGGTGGAGAATTAATCGCGGGATGCGGAGTCCACAAAGAGATGCTTGCGATTATCAGAAAAGAGTGGGAAAAATGACCCTAACAGAAAAATTACCATCTTTGACGAGACCTTCACTTGATATGATAATCAATTGACGTCACCTAACCTTACGTCGGAAAACCTTAATTCAGCTAACTATGCAAAACATGTATCATACTGTTCGTCTACTCACCTTGCTTCTTATTGCGAATTTCTCATTCGCTCAAGTCAATCTTAATGATAAAATTCCAGTAGCGCCGGAGATCAAGCTGGGAACCCTGTCAAATGGACTTACGTACTACATCCGAAAGAATGTTAAGCCGGAAAAAAAGGTTGAACTTCGCCTTGTCATAAAAGCCGGGGCCATCCTTGAGGACGATGATCAGCAAGGCCTTGCGCACTTCACAGAACACATGTCGTTCAACGGCTCACAGCATTTCAAGAAAAATGATTTAGTATCCTTCCTGGAATCAATCGGCGTGAAGTTTGGAGCCGATTTGAATGCGTATACCAGTTTTGATGAGACGGTTTACATTCTTCCCATCCCCATCGACAAACCTGATAACCTTGAGAAGGGTTTTCTTGCTTTGGAGGACTGGGCAAGCACAGTTGCTTTTGAGACCTCAGAGATTGATAAGGAACGAGGCGTTGTGTTGGAGGAAGAGCGACTGGGAAAAGGTGCGGAGGAGCGCATGTCAAAGAAGACTTTGCCACGCATTTTGGAAGGATCAAAGTATGCAGTACGTCTCCCTATTGGGAAATCAGAGGTCCTTAAAACTTTCAAACCAGAAACCATTAAGCGGTTTTACAAAGATTGGTACCGACCAGACCTCATGGCAGTGTTGGTAGTGGGGGATATGGATCCCGCCGGCGCGGAAGCCATGGTGAAAAAACATTTTGAAAAACTAAAAGGACCAGCGAAACCCAAAGTCAGGGTTTATGCGGAAGTGCCCTCGCGTCAAACGTCAGAAGGGCTGGTTGTAACAGATGCAGAAGCTACCAATCACATCTTGCAAATTTATTATGCTACCCAGAAAGTTAAAATAGAAACTACACTGGGCGACTACCGACAAAGCATCATCAAGAGCCTCACTAGCCAAATGCTTAGCCAGCGCATGCAAGAGCTTACACAGAAAGCAGAACCACCGTTCGTGTTCGGTGGCAGTAGTCGACAGGGGTTTGTGCATGGATACGAATCGTATTCTGTATTCGCGTTGATCGGAAAGGCCGGCGTAGCTACTGCGATCAATGCCCTTATCCAGGAAAATGAACGGGCTCGTCAATTTGGCTTTACCATGCCAGAAATTGAACGTGCCAAAAAGTCGTCACTGCGAAACATGGAACGAGCTTACAACGAACGTGAAAAAACAGAATCTCAGGATTATGTGGAAGAATATGGTCGCAATTTTCTAAGTAATGAGCCCATCCCGGGTATAGAGAATGAATACGCTTACCACAAGCAGTTCTTAGATGGCATCTCTCAACAAGAAATCAATGAATTCACGGCAAAAAATATTCCTTCCTCAGATGTGAAGAAATTGGTGGTATTCCAGGGGCCTGAAAAATCCACTTTCACCATGCCTGGCAATGCCGAACTCCTGGCAATGGTAACAGAAGCCGAAAAACTACCGGTGAAACCATTTGAAGAAAAGATGGTGGCTGCCAGTCTGATGGTCTCCTCCCCTGCAGGCGGCAAAATTGTTTCTGAAAAGAAAATTGAGGACCTGGCCTTGACAGAACTCACCTTGGAAAATGGAGTCAAAGTGATAGTAAAGCCCACCGATTTCAAAAATGACCAGATTGTATTATCAGGTTTCCGGTTTGGAGGACAGTCATTGTACAATGAAAAGGATTTGTACTCTGCACAATATGCCAGCGTTGTAGTCTCCCAAATGGGCGTAGGAAATTTTACGCCCATCGATCTGCGAAAGGTTCTAGCAGGCAAGACCGCAAACGCATCCCCACGATTGACCAGCCTTACAGAAAGTATTGGCGGCCAATCCGGCACGGCCGATGTGGAAGCGATGTTACAGCTGGTACACCTGTACTTCACCTCGACCCGCAAAGACGAAGAACTCTTCAAGTCGTTTGTCACCAAACAGACGGCCATGGTCCAGAATATGATGAGCGACCCTCAAACGGTTTTTCAGGATTCCGTACAGCGTATGTTGTATAACTACCATCCCCGGGGCCCACGCTTTCCCAGAACCAAAGATTTCGAAAAAATCAATGTCGACCGTGTTGTGGAAATATATAAGGAGCGATTTGGTAATGCCAGCGGCTGGACTTTCTACATCGTTGGAAGTTTCGACCTGGCCAAACTGAAACCATTAATAATCTCCTACTTGGGAACTCTCCCGTCTTCGAACGCACCCTCTTCCACGTTTAAAGATATGGGTGTGCGACCTGTCAAGGGTGTAGTAAAGAAAGAAATCAAAAAGGGTCATGAGCCAAAGAGCTTTATCTCCATGGCATTTACAGGCGAAACTCCGTATTCCGAAGGTGAACAATTGAAGCTTCAGACCTTGATCGAATTGCTTAATATTAAATTGACGGAAACCTTGCGCGAAGACCTGAGTGGAATTTATACAGTACGTGTGAACGGCAACATAACCAAGAACCCTTACAACAACTATTCTATCAACGTATCGATGCCATGCGGTCCCGAAAATGTTGACAAGCTTATTAAGGCTACGATTGGTGAAATCCAAAAAATTAAGGACGCAGGCCCCAGCGAGGCTGACATAAACAAAGTGAAAGAAACTTTCACCAAGCAATACCAGGAGGATGTGAAAGACAACAACTACTGGGTAAGCCGACTGCAACGAAGTACTGAACTTGGCACCAACCCGGGAAGTATACTTACTGTGGAATCGCGCGTGAAGGCCATTACCACCAAAGATGTGCAGGAAGCGGCAAAGAAATATTTTAATTTGGATAATTACTTTCAGGCCGTGCTCAACCCTGAAAAATAGGTACCCTTGAAACCAGCAAGAGATTGATCTGCCATGTAGATTTGGGTGGTCGAGAAGCCGGGCAAGCAGTTTCGCCCGGCTTCTTTATACCCGACAGAAAAAAGTTTGACTTTTTCTGTGACGGATTGGCTATTTTACTATTCTATTTCTAAAAGTTAATGAGAATTATCGGCGGGTTGTTGGCAATGCTCTTGCTGACAAAATGTTCATCTGACACAAAAAATATTCCCAAAGCCTCCGGCCTTCCTGGGGACATGTATTTGGTCATGGACTCTATGCAATGGAGGGGACCGGTTGGTAAAACGCTTGACTCCATCTTCAGTGCCGAAATGCCGGGGCTGCCTCGCAAAGAGCCGCTCTTCAAAATGCGCTGGGTTGACCCCAGAAAACTCAACTTCGTACTTAAGCAACGAAGAAACCTCCTGTTTGTCATGACGCTCGATCGGTCAGGGCAAGGAGCGAAGATCATCCAAAGACTCTTTACTCCTGCCTTCATCGAAAAAATAAAAGATACACCCTCACAGTATAGCAAGAATACCTCCGACCTGTTTGCCAAAGGTCAGGAGGTCATGTTCCTTTATGGAAAAGATGAGAGAACCCTAGTCAAGAACCTAAGGGCAGGTAGTCAAAGGCTGGTGGACTATTTCAACCAAAAAGAACGAGAGCGAATTACACGATCCCTGTTCAAGGCGGGCCAGGTCAAAGGGGTAAGCGAGGCATTGATCAAGGATTTTAAGTGTGACATCAAAATTCCATTTGGCTATAAACTGGCAGAAAAAAAATCGGACTTTGTGTGGCTAAGGCAAATTAACCCCAGGGACGACAGAGACATCATCATCGCAAGAAAAACATACACCTCACAAGACGATTTTGGCAAGGAGAATCTCATTCGGTTTCGAGATGAAATATGCCGGAAATATCTATTTGAGGATCCGGAAAGGTCGGATACCTACCTGTTGACTGAGACCAATGTGCCCTTCATTCCCGTCACAGTCGACACCATTAATTTTAACAATCGCTTTGCAATCCAGCTTCGCGGTATTTGGAGGACCAATAGCCTGGGGATGGGTGGCCCCTTCCAGGGATTCGCCCTCGTAGATGAAAGTGCGCAGCAATTTTACTATATCGAAGGGTTCACTTTTAGCCCCGGCAAAGATCAGCGAGAGATCATGCGGGAACTGGAAAGCATCCTTTATACCTTTAAAACCAGCAATGAACTCGTAACAAAATAGTGCTGCCATCATAACGATAAATGAGGTATCCAGCGCCTAGCGCTCGCTGTGCGACTGTGCATTGCTCCCCAGGAAAATGGTATTCGTCCTTTACAATGATTCTATTAACTTAGGAGGCATTTACCCAATAAATATATGGCTATCAAAATCCGAAGAGAGGACGCCCTAAATTATCACACGATGGGCCAGCCTGGCAAAATCGAAGTGGTCCCAACGAAAGTACTGAGTACCCAACTAGACCTGGCCCTCGCCTACTCGCCGGGAGTTGCGGAGCCTTGTAAAGAAATCGTCGCCAACAAGGAGAATGTGTATAAATACACCGCAAAAGGAAACCTTGTCGCAGTGATCACCAACGGCACCGCGGTCCTAGGACTTGGCAACATAGGTCCGGACGCTTCGAAACCTGTGATGGAAGGCAAGGCCGTGCTGTTTAAGAAATATGCCGGCATCGATAGCTTTGATATCGAAATTGCCGAAGAAGATCCGGATGAATTTATCAAGATCGTAAAATCGCTTGAGCCAACCTTCGGAGCCATCAACCTGGAAGATATTAAGTCTCCGGAGTGCTTCAAGATTGAGACAGAGCTTCGTGAAAAAATGAATATCCCTGTCATGCACGACGATCAGCATGGCACTGCCATCATTTCCAGCGCCGCCTTATTGAATGCCCTCGAGCTGGTTGGGAAAAAAATTGAAAAAATTATTCTGGTGGTAAACGGGGCCGGCGCGGCGGCGGTCTCCTGTACAAGACTTTACCTGGCCTTGGGGCTGAATAAAGAAAATCTGATCATGTGCGATAGCAAAGGGGTGATCAGAAAAGACCGTCCTGATCTTGATGACATCAAGTCGCAATTTGCTACTAAAAGAAACGTTCAAACGTTGCAAGAGGCTGTGAAAGGAGCTGATGTTTTCGTAGGCCTTTCCATCGCAGACATCCTGAAGCCTGAAGATATTCTGGCAATGGCCAAAGATCCCATCGTTTTTGCCTTAGCGAATCCAAACCCTGAAATAGCATACGATTTAGCTAAGAAGACACGGCAGGATTTGATAATGGCCACAGGTCGTTCAGATCATCCCAACCAGGTAAACAATGTCCTCGGCTTCCCATATATTTTCCGAGGGGCGTTAGACGTCCGTGCTACAGAGATTAACGAAGAGATGAAGCTCGCCTCGGTGCGCGCATTGTCGGCATTGGCAAAAGAGCCGGTACCCGATACAGTTATGATGGCGTATGACACTGAGAAGATTGAATTTGGACGGGAGTACCTCATACCCAAGCCGATGGACACCCGATTGATTACTACCATAGCTCCCGCCGTGGCAAAGGCCGCTATGGATTCAGGAATGGCAACCAAGCCGATTTCTGACTGGAATGCCTATCATCAGGAACTACTCAAACGTATCGGCATTGATCAGAAACTTATCCATAATGTCATTGATCGTGCTAAGAAATCACCCAAGCGCGTAGTCTTCGCTGAAGCTGACAATCCTAAGATTCTAAAAGCAGCACAGATGGTGCAGGACGAAAAAATAGCCATACCCATCCTTCTTGGAAACCGACAGGAAATAGAACGCCTTACCAAAGAGCATAAACTCGAATTAGATGAATGTACTATCATTGATCCACGTGAAGATGAAAAACGTGCGGCAGATTACGCCAGAGTTTATTACGAAAAACGTCAGCGGAAAGGCGTGACACTTTCATACGCTCAGCAATCGATGCACGATAGCAATTACTTTGGAGCCATGATGGTGGAACTTGAAGAAGCAGATGCGTTGATTTCCGGACTTGCCAGTGATTATTCCAAAACAATTCTTCCTTCACTTCAAATTATCGGGATGCGACCAGGCGTGCAGCGTGTGGCGGGGATGTACATTATCCTTAACAAGAAAGGGACATTCTTTTTTGCTGACTGTACCGTTAATGTTGACCCAACGCCTGAAGAACTGGTGGGGATCATTGGACTTACTTGCAGTG
>JAYWDR010000028.1:0-7821 GCA_043779735.1 Cyclobacteriaceae bacterium
TTGAACAGAGGAAAATAAAAATCAAATCCAAGACCGGCATCGAGGCTTAGGTTAAAGTTTCGAATATCGAGATTGGCTGTGGTGGATTGCACATCATTCTTTCCGGAAGCCTCAATGCCCGGCGTAAAACCTCCTACCATATACATGCGCACATTGCCTCGTCGCATGGACTTATATTTCAGCAGGACGGGGATTTCAACCATGGTGGTCTCCACCAGCTGCCGTTTTGTTGTGTTATCTGTATAGAAATAGAGCAGGCGGTGGTTGTAAAATCCTGCCTTGGGCATGATGCGAATATCCAGCACTTCATTCAGCCGGAGATTCAGCAAGAACCCCAACGAAAAGCCGGCCGAGAATTGAGGTTGAACAGACTGCACTGTATCGAAGGCTTGCGTCACAAACTGGTCCGAATACTTCACCTGATAGGCGGAGGTATGCAAACCAATCATGAAGCCATAGGAAAATTTTCGGTTGTCATATTCAGGATTATTTCGCCGGGCCCACTTGAAATGCTGACCATAGGCAGCCGTCGCAAGCAGCAGCAGGGGAATTATTTGGTACCCCAATAGAGCGAACTTATTCCGAATGTAAGTGGATCGCATTGCGGATGTTTAAATCCTGTCTTGGTGAGAATTTTAATAAAATCTTTCCCATCCGGAAAGGCCTGCACAGATTCGGGTAGGTAGCGATACGCAGCCTGATCACTCGAAATCCAACGGCCAATCAATGGCAAGATGGTTGTAAAATAAATGTAGTACAACTGCTTCATCGGGAATTTTGACGGCTTGGAGAATTCCAACACTACTACCCTGCCTCCAGGCTTCACCACTCGCAGCATTTCAGCCAGTCCGAGCTCCAGGTTTTCAAAATTCCTTACACCAAATGCAACGATCACGGCATCAAAAAAATTGTCCTCGAAGGGAAGATTTTCTGAATCACCTATCTTCAGTTCAATGATCTTGTCAAGCTTTTTTTTAATCATTTTCTTCCTCCCCACTTCCAGCATGCCCTCCGAGATGTCCACACCAATTATTTTCTCAGGGTTCACACTCAGCGCTTCGATTGAAAAATCACCAGTGCCCGTCGCGACATCCAGAATAATCTTCGGCCGTAATTCCTTAAGCAACGCAATGGCTTTCCTGCGCCAGAGAATATCGATGCCCAGGCTTAAGAAGTGATTTAGAAAGTCATATCGCCCGCTAATGCTGTCAAACATCCGGGCTACTTGCTGTTTCTTGGCCGAAGAATCTTCTTTATAGGGAACTACC
The DNA here is from genome assembly GCA_043779735.1 of Cyclobacteriaceae bacterium. Taxonomy (GTDB): domain Bacteria; phylum Bacteroidota; class Bacteroidia; order Cytophagales; family Cyclobacteriaceae; genus ELB16-189. The sequence continues at coordinate 1,269 of JAYWDR010000028.1, forward strand.
ACGAGGAGGAATTTATGAAGCGATTTACGATTTTAATTATTAATAACTCTTATCTCCACTCGTCTGTTCAGCGCCCGGCCATCTTTTTCATTGCCATTGGATGCCGCAGGCCTTTTGGCTCCCCAACCCCTGGGCTTAAGGCGGTCTGCGTGAATGCCGTTAGACTTAAAATAGCTCTCTACCGCAATGGCGCGCGCCATGGAGAGCGACTCATTAAACTCGACCGAGCCCACATCGTCGGTATGACCTGCAAGGTGAATGATCGATCCCTTCTCCTTCACTTGGCGCAGGAAAGCCTCCAATTGATCATGAGCTAGGTCGGACAAGACCGAGGAACGGAAGCCAAAATAAATTACCAGGGAAGGCTGCGTTACTCCTTCTTGCAATTCCGGATTCTCTCCTAAAGCTCCGTCCGTCGTGTTCTTCACTTTTTCTTCTCTTTCCAATTCTTTTGGCAAGCTGATCATGTAAATGTCTTCCGCACCAAATCCTCCTTTCCGAACTGAAGAATAATACGCCCGTTTTCCATCCCTTGTGCCTACAAAATAGCTGTCATTCTCAGGCGTATTAATTGGAAACCCAAGATTCTCAGCAGCAACCCAGTGATTTGTCTTCCACAGCGATCGGAAAATATCAAAGCCCCCCATCGCATTGTGACCCCTCGAGCTGAAGTAGAGTGTCGCGCCATCGTAATCGATGAAGGGTCCATCTTCATCCCACTCTGTATTGATAGAGGCACCGAGGTTTGTTGATTTCCATTGTCCAGTGCTATTCTTTTCAATCTGCCAAATATCCGAACCACCCATTCCCCCCGGCCTTTCGCTCGCAACAAAGAATCTTTTGCCATCCGTCGATATAGACGACTCATGGTACGGTGTGTTGATGGGTGATGGCAATGGCTTCGGCTGGCTCCATTTTCCATTCAGATAACTACTTATTAGAATATCACCTTCGTTAGCATCCGAATACAAGAAAAGTTGCTTCCCATCAGCTGACAAGGCAAGGTCGGAGTCATGATACATGGTGTTGACGGGGGGTCCCATGTTTTCGGCTTGTGACCAACCGCCGTTTTCCTTATGCGCAAGGAAAACGTCTTCAAAATATTTTCCGTCTGGCAATTTTTGGACGTTCAGATTTCCGTCGGGTCTGCGGGACGTGAACACCAGTGTCCTCTCATCCTCACTTAAAACAGGCGCATAGTCTTCATAGGGAGAATTGATTTCCGATCCCAGGTCTATTACCGAAAATCTTCTTGGCTCCCTCATCAATATTATTCCCGACTCACACTCCAGTATTCTTTTTTCAACTTCCTTCAATTTTTCCCTGTCAGCATGTTGACTTACTAAACTTTTATGATATTGCCTGTAATTGATAATGGCTGAATCAAATGAAAGTCTTCTATGAAAATACTGTCCTCGCTGATAGCCTGTTTGATTTCTAAACTCAAGCGGCAAGATGGCGGTTGTTCTATTTTGAGCATGTGCCGTTGCCAAAAGCCCTACCATCATCAGCACCAAAAATGACGGCCACAGACCAGCATACCAAAACTTCACCTTGTCCTTCATGACGCTAATTTCTGAAAATTATGATTCACCTCTTCTTATTGTACTTTTGCGGCTCTCAAAATTACCATGACAATCCACTCGGCCGAATTTATCGTAAGCAATACAGACCCTTCGCGCTGCCCGGAGCCTGAATTGAAGGAGTTTGCCTTTATTGGCCGCTCCAACGTGGGCAAGTCCTCTTTGATCAATATGCTTGTCAACCGGAAAAGTCTTGCAAAAACGTCTTCAACTCCAGGTAAAACCCAGACCATCAATCATTTTCTAATCAATGACGAGTGGTACCTGGTGGACTTGCCCGGATATGGCTATGCCAGCATCACGCGTAGTAAACATCGCTCGTGGGGCTCGATGATCGAAACCTATCTGAAAAAGCGTACCAACCTCTTTACGACTTTTGTGCTATTGGACCCGCGTCTCGAGCCTCAAAAAATAGATAAGGAATTCATTCAGTGGATGGGAGAACAGAGTCTGCCGTTCTCTTTGGTTTTCACCAAAGCAGACAAGATCTCAAAGAATGAGTTAATGACCTCTAAGAAAAAATGGGAAACAACACTGAATGAAACCTGGTCAGAACTGCCGCCCATCTTTTTGACATCGGCTGAAGTGCGCAAAGGCCGTGATGAATTACTGACCTACATCAAATCCCTTTTGGCATCAGGGGAATAAATCTATATTTTTGTCGTCGAAATAAAAACCATATGGAACTAAAGGACTTGGCGAGTGTATCAGGAAAAGGGGGGCTATTTAAAGTTTGCAAACCTGGCAAAGTGGGCGTTCTGCTTGAATCCTTGGATGAGTCTAAAACCAGACTCGTGGCCGGTGCCAATAACCAACTGTCCTTGCTCCAAGAGATTTCCATCTATACCCGTACAAAGGAAGGAAATATCGCGCTCGGTGAAGTACTCAGAAAAATCAAAAAAGAATTTGACGATAACCTTGGGGTTGACGCCAATTCTGAACCTACAGAGCTTAAAGCCTTTCTAAAATCAGTTTTACCGGAATACGATGAAAGTCGTGTGTACATTTCTGATATCAAGAAATTGGTGAAGTGGTATGGAATTATACGCGATTACGCGCCAGAAATATTAGTTGGACAGGAAAAATCCGAAGAAGAGAAGGCTACCGAAATCAAGCAAGAATAAAAATCTACGAGGCAGAGTAATTTTTATTTCTCAAAATTCTGCGCTTTCTCCACCATCTTTTTAGAGCCAACATAGAAGGGTGTCCTCTGGTGAAGCGCTGTGGGCTGAATGTCCAAAATCCTGTTCTTGCCATCAGAGGCGATTCCTCCTGCTTGCTCTGCCACAAATGCGAGCGCATTACACTCATATATGAGGCGTAGTTTCCCCTTAGGATCCTTTGCATTGGCTGGATAAATATAGATCCCGCCCTTCAGCATGTTGCGATGGAAGTCTGCCACCAGCGAGCCGATGTATCGCGCTGTATAGCTTTGATCCTTGCAGTAATCAACATACGCTTTCACAGCAGGCGAGAAAGATTTGGCAGAGCCCTCATTGATTGAAAAGATCTTCCCCTCCACCGGCATCTTTTGGTCAGGATGAGACAAGAAGTATTCTCCCAACGTGGGCTCATAGGTAAATCCATTGACACCATGTCCTGTGGTATACACCAACATCGTAGAAGAGCCGTATAATATGTAGCCAGCCGCCACCTGTTCGCTTCCCTTTTGCAAAATATCTTCATCTCGGATGGGAGTGCCCACGGGGCTTTTCCTCCGATAAATAGAAAAAATGGTACCGATGGAAACATTGACATCGATGTTGGAAGAACCATCCAGCGGGTCAATGGCGATGATATATTTCCCCTCATTGTTTAGATCCTCATAGTTTTCAGTCTCTTCGGAAATCAGTGCTGCTACCTCACCTCCCTTGGTGAGGGCTCTGGAAAAACGGATATGTGCGAGGACATCAAGTTTTTGCTGCTCATCACCAGCCGAATTCTGGGAACCCAGCGCACCCATAATATCAATCAGACCGGCTTTGTTCACTTCCCGGTTCACCACCTTAGAGGCCAGCGCGATATCACGGAGCAATTGCGACAATTCCCCACTGGCAAATTGAAATTGTTCCTGGTTATTCTTTATGAACCGGTCCAGGGCTATACCAATAGAATCGGCGATTCGGGAGTGTTCCATAAATTGATTAATTCGCAGGTACTTTCAGGGACTAAGTTACAGCGCAAACGATTTAGTACAACCAAAAGCCTTGAAATATCCGAGGGAAAACAAACCAGAGGATTGAACAACAAAGGTAAATCGACAATACAATGAAGGTATTTAAGTTTGGGGGGGCCTCTGTGCGAAATGCTTTGGCTATACGGCAGGTAGCAGGTATCATCCAAAGCTACACAAATGAAAGAATGCTCGTGGTGGTTTCCGCGATGGGAAAGACCACCAATGCCCTTGAGCGAGTGCTGGCGGAATTTCAAGCAGGAAAAGATTTTCAAAAAGGATTACATCTCATTCAGTTATTTCATGAAGAAATTCTTAGAGAACTTTTTCACCCAGATCATGTCGTGTGGAAGAAGGTGGAAGAAGCGATCAACCGGATTCCTGAAGCTCTGACAAACAACATGGGGTATGATCAACTCTACGATCAGGTCATTTCAATCGGCGAAGTCGTGTCATCTATCATTGTATCAGAATTCCTGCTAGCTGAAAATCTCCTTGTACAATGGGTGGATGCCCGCAACTATATTCACACGGATGCCACTTATCGTGAAGGGAACGTTGATTGGGAAAAGACCGAGAGACTAATTTCGACGCTTGAACCTCTCCTTCAGAAGAAGATATTGGTGACCCAGGGATTCATTGGATGCAGTCCGGACGGATTTACTACCACGCTCGGTCGGGAAGGATCGGACTATACCGCTGCTATTTTCGCTTCCTGCCTGTCTGCCACCTCTGTGACCATCTGGAAAGATGTGCCTGGCGTAATGAATGCCGATCCAAAACGGCTACCCCATGCCGTCGTGTTCGATGAATTGCCCTTCCGGGAGGCAGCAGAAATGACGTATTATGGAGCGTCCGTCATTCATCCGAAAACCATTAAGCCGCTAGCAAACAAGAATATCCCACTGCTGGTTAAAAATTTTGATGACCCTTCTCTGCCAGGAACGATCATTCACGAAACGAAAGTGAGTCACCTCCCACCACTGATTGTCTTCAAGGATAATCAGTGCCTGGTTTCTTGTCATGTTACAGACTATACCTTTATCAGTGAACAGCAGCTCAGTTTTATCATCCGTGCCGTGGCGGAACTTGACATTAAAATCAATGTCATGCAAAATTCAGCTATCTCCTTTTCATTCTGCATCGACTTTCGTGAGGACAAAGTGCTGAAGCTTATTGAAAGAATCTCAAACCAGTTTGAAGTGTATTACAATACCGGGCTCACGCTGATCACCGTAAAAAATTATGATGCAACTACCTCAGAACACTATCGCAAGCTGCCAGGCGTGCTGTTGGAACAATCCTCGCGAAGCACCTTACAAGTATTGGTCAAAAACTAGAATCCTGGAAAATTTAGCTCGAGCGATGAGATAAGGTTTTTGGCAGACCGATCAAGAATTTCAAATACATCCTGGAAGTCCTTTTCGCTGCCATAGTACGGGTCCGGCACGTCAGCACCCCTTTGAAGTGGATCAAATCATAGCGGTCAAAGTCGGAAATGTCGAACTGACGGCCCAGATGCTGAATGGCAATCCCATTTTTTTCTGCATTTCGCAATGTGCGTGGATCTGGAGGAGATCCAACATGGTAATCGGCAGTCCCGCACGAATCTGACGAAAAGCGGCTTTCCAGCCCTTTTTGGAGGACTTGTTGTCTGAAAATTGCTTCGGCCAATGGTGAGCGGCAGATATTCCCAAGGCAAACGAAAAGTACACGGACCATAAAATATGCATAAAAATAAATGGCTGGCGGTTACAATCATCAGCCCGCCGGAATATAATCATGCATAGCACTTTTTATCTGGTTTTTGGTTTGAAGCGCCCCACCAAGTGGGGTGCTTTTTTTGATGCCCTGCCAATCCAGTCTGCAGGATACTAAATTGATTTTAGCTTGCCATACGGTGCTTTCTCAGAGATACTTAGATTTGTATCTCAAACCTCAAAGCGATGGAATTAATCAAAGTTAATGATCAGGTGGTGCCCTTCGTAGCGCTAATCGAACTTTACCGACCAAAGGAACTTAACGCCCTCAATCCGCAACTCATGGAGGAGGTGCGTGACACGCTGCATCGATTGGACAAAGACATAAACGTCCGTGTCATCATCATCACTGGTAACGAACAAGTTTTTGCGGCTGGCGCCGACATCAAACAGATGGCCGACAAGAACGCGATCGACATGCTGATGCTTGACCAGTTTAGCACGTGGGATCAAATCCGCAAGACAAAGAAACCCATCATTGCTGCGGTGTCAGGATTCGCTTTGGGGGGCGGTTGCGAATTTGCCATGACCTGTGATATGATTATCGCTTCCGAGACTGCCAAATTCGGACAGCCTGAAATAAAACTTGGCACTATACCGGGAGCAGGAGGTACTCAACGGCTCACCAAGGCCATCGGGAAAGCTAAAGCCATGGAACTGATTCTTACAGGTAGATTCTTGTCGGCAGAAGAGGCGTTGTTTTACGGTTTGGTAATCAAAGTGGTGCCTGTGGAGTTTTACCTGAAAGAAGCCATTGCCCTTGCCAAAGAGATCGCACAGATGTCGCCTGTAGCAGTACAGTTGGCGAAGGAGGCAGTAAACCGTTCTTTTGAAACGCTGTTGGACGAAGGCTTAATGTTCGAGCGTAAGAATTTCTATTTAACTTTTGCCAGCGAAGACCAAAAAGAAGGGATGAAGGCATTCATAGAAAAAAGAAAACCTTCATTCCATGGCAGGTAATGAAGGCTTCCAATCTGAATCAAATTCCAAGACCTGATTTTCAGTTAAGTCTTACCGAACCGTAAGTCCAACGCCAA
>JAYWDR010000029.1:0-2675 GCA_043779735.1 Cyclobacteriaceae bacterium
GGGAGCCACCAACACCAAAGGGTATTTTCCTATGTGTTCCGAAAACCGGCTGTACTCTTTCCCGTTTTCAAAAAAACTCTTTTTACGATCCAAAGAAAAAGCACAGGCAACTTCAGTTTGCTTCCCATCTTTTTCAAAGCGGCCGTTGATCTGAAATTGTTCCTGGCCGTGTCGCACATTGGACAAGTCAGTAGGATGAAAACTACCTTTTGTAAATGATAAATAATGAATGGCCTCCAGCAGATTGGTCTTGCCGCTCCCGTTCAATCCCAGAAAACAGTGCACGTTTCCATCGAAGTCAACCGTAGCTCCGGAGTAGTTCTTAAAATCCACTAAATGAAGTTTTTCAAGTCGCATGAAGGCACCCTAATGGCTTCCAGCCATGGTTAGTTGGGAATTGAGGAATTCAGGGCTATTTTCGCAGTCCGATTCAAAAGTAATTGATATGCCGACTTCCACCCAAGCCAAGCAACCACGCGCTAAAGATAAAACTGAGTTTTCGAAGGCGACCTACTTGCGTTGGTACGAAATGATGTACCTCATGCGCAAATTCGAAGATAAGGCGGGTCAACTGTATGGGATGCAAAAAATCAAGGGCTTTTGTCACTTGTACATAGGTCAGGAGGCTTGCGCTGCCGGGGCCATCACAGCCCTCACCAAGGATGACAATTGGATTACAGCCTACCGCGACCATGCTCATCCGTTGGGACTGGGCACGGACCCAAGGTATGTAATGGCGGAGTTGTATGGCAAAGAGACAGGGTGTACCAAAGGCAAGGGCGGCTCGATGCACATATTTGACAAGTCTAAAAACTTCTTTGGCGGTCATGGCATTGTGGGTGCTCAGATACCTTTGGGTGCCGGCATTGCTTTCGCAGAAAAATACAACAAGACCAAGAATCTCTGCATCTGCTACATGGGCGACGGGGCAGTTCGTCAAGGTGCCTTTCATGAAGCGCTCAACCTTGCCATGCTCTGGCAGCTTCCGGTAATATTCGTAATTGAAAATAACGGCTATGCGATGGGCACGTCTGTGAAAAGGTCTTCGAATGTCACTGAACTCTATACACTTGGCGACGCCTACGATATTCCCTCCGAGCCAGTGGACGCTATGAGTGTCGAAGCTGTTCACACGTCTGTAGCTCGGGCAGCCGAACGGGCGCGCAGCGGCGAAGGACCAACCTTGTTGGAATTCCGGACCTATCGCTATAAAGGTCACTCCATGTCGGACCCTCAGAAGTACCGCAGCAAAGAAGAAGTGGATGAATACAAACAACGTGACCCGGTGGAAGTGGTGAAGAGCACCATTTTGGAAAAAAAATTCGCCACAACTCAGGAGCTAGAGATTATTGAAAACAAGGTCCACGCCCAGGTTGAGGAAAGCGTGAAGTTTGCTGAAGAATCCAACTTTCCTGATCCCAAGGAGGCACTTACGGATATTTATGTACAGGCAAATTATCCATTTGTCACGGATTGACGGTAAATGGTCACTACTCAATTACTTTATTTGGGCTAAAGCCCTTTAGCCCTTACTTTCACAATTGCCACGGCCTTAAGGCCGTGGCAATTGTTGTAAAGGTCATACGGACTTTAGTCCAATCTGGACCTGGCTCTTTGACCAAACCCGATCAATCAACTTTTTTTGGTTTGTTTAATGGGCCCGAATATTTAGTTTTGCAGCCCTTTCAACCGAATTGTGCCGAAATTCATACGGGGAAAGACAGGGACTTTATTGATAAATAATCATGGCAAAAAGCGAAGAAAAGAAAGATTTGCTGGAAAATGCAGAGGTGCTGGCTGAAAAGGTAGAGGGGGTGGAGCATTGGATTGAACAGAACCCGAAAATCGTGTTTGGTGTGTTGGCTGTTATAGCCTTGATCGTGGGTGGTTATTTTGGATTTGGCTATTGGACTAAAAGCCAGGACGAAGAGGCGCAAAAGGAAATGTTCCCGGCCGTTCGTTACTTCGAGGCCGACAGCCTTGACCTTGCGTTGAACGGTGATGGCAACAATCTTGGCTTCAAACAAATTATTGAAGACTACTCCATGACCGATGCTGGCAACCTTGCTAACTTTTATGCAGGCAACATCTATTTGAAAAAGGGTCAATTCGAATCTGCCATTCTCTATTTCAAAGATTTTAAATCTGACGATCAGCTCGTTATGGCCCGCGCCTACAGCCTGACGGGTGATGCTTACATGGAGCAGAAGAAGTATGAGGAAGCGGCTGATTTTTATGGCAAGGCCGCCAATCATAAGCCCAATAAATTCTTCACCCCTACTTACCTGATGAAAGCTGCGCTGGCGTATGAGAAACTGAACCAGAACGAAAATGCCATCAAAACCTACCAACAGGTGATTGACAAATATTGGGAAAGCAGCGAATTCCAGAATGCGCGAAAATATAAGGCTCGCCTGGAGGGCAATTCTTAATTGACTTTCGACTAAATTTGAAGGGACAGAAATTCTGTCTCTTTTTTATTTGTACCACTATGGCTGGCACGTTCACAACTGTTTCCGCGAAAAGCAAGATCAGACTATCCACAAAAAAGTTTGCCATCATAGTGGCCGAGTGGAATGAAGACATCACTGAAGTGTTATGCGAAGGGGCTAAACAAGCATTGCTTTCACTGGGTGCAAAGAAAAAGAACATCTTCCGCAAAAATGTACCGGGAA
>JAYWDR010000030.1:0-2673 GCA_043779735.1 Cyclobacteriaceae bacterium
GCAATACCGAGCCCATGATCAGAAACGGATATCATTAGTTGACCGTTGCGATCCTCTGTAGCAATGATAATCTCAGGCTTTTGAAGAGTGTACTTGATGGCGTTGTCGAGCAGGTTGTAAATCACATTAGTGAAATGAAGCCTGTCTATAGTAGCAAAAGAGTTTTTGGCTTTTAGTTCAAGCGTAATGCTACCGTGCTTCGACTCAATCACCGTGTTGTTGTTTCGTACGACTTCACGCAGTAATTCATGAATATTGGCAACTTCTCTTTTTAATCCAATATCTTCCTTGTCTAACTGGGCCATTTGCAGAACGCGATCCACCTGTTGTTTCAGGCGCTGGTTTTCGTTTTCGATAATCGTGGCATAGTTGAGCAGTCGTTCGGGTTTGGTTATGATAGCAGGATCTTTCAGGACCTGGGATGAAATAGCAATGGTGGAAATTGGTGTTCGAAATTCATGCGTCATGTTGTTGATAAAATCTCTCTGTATATCAGAAAGTCTGCGTTGTTTCAAAATGACAAACAGTGTGTACACAAAGAAGAAAATAACGACGAGCATCACTGCGGATGAAAATCCCCAGATGCCCATCTGGCTGAGGATGTTGGCTTCGAGGTATGGAAACTGAACAGCAAAATAGTAACCGTCGTTATTGAGTTTGGGTGTTTCAGGGAACGTTGAAACCAGCTTCGCTTTTTTTGGAGAAATGTAATTTCCCCCCACCATGCACTTATCGACACAATCATAAATCCCAAATTCAAAGTCAGTGATATTTCGTCTTTGAAATTCGGTCACCAACAGGAATTCAAGAACACCGGCATCAATCGGACCATTCACTAGTACTACGAAGTAGTTGGTGGATACTTGTGTAATGACATTGCTGGCGGGTGTGGCGGTCTTATTTATGTCAAAAATCCTCTGTGCCACGCTATTCAAGGAAGTGTGGACATCGCGGTTGAATTGGTTTTCCCGGAGGTCGAAGGCCTTTCTAACCCAGTAAATCTGGGTGACGGTTATTCCTGCGATGCTCAAAGCGGCAAGAATGATGACGATACGCAAGGTGGTCCGGCTCACCTTGTAAAGGTAATTCGTATTTAACGCTGCCTGATGATGTTTAACAGGTCGTTAACATCAATTAGGACTTTATTAACTGCCCGGCGTGGAATTTGATGCGAGGTTTGTATCGTTCGACTGAACCAAGTAGTTTTAGCTCTAAATTAAACAGACATGAAAAAATTAGTTGTTTTTGTGGTTTTGGCGCTCTTTGCCAAAGCTGGTTTCAGCCAGGTGACGGCTGCCGCTGCACCCGTGGCTCCCAAAGCGGATATGGCCGTTGCGGCCGTTGACACGGAAAACTTTGATTTCGGGAAAATCAAACAAAATGTTCCCGCCTCGCACAAGTTCATTTTTACCAATAAGGGTAAGGTGCCAATGGTCATTACCAATGCACAACCTTCTTGTGGTTGTACTACACCCGACTGGACTAAGGATCCTATCCCTCCAGGAGGACAAGGCTTTGTACAAGCCACTTACAACGCGGCCAGCCCAGGCGCTTTTAATAAATCTGTGACAGTGATGGCGAATGTTGAAAACGGCGTCGTCCTGTTGAGTTTCCACGGAGAAGTCGTTTCCGAGCCGATCAAGAATTAGAAAAAGATAAATATCTGGTTGGTGTCTCTACAACCAATAAAAAGTCAAGCGATGAGCCTGACTTTTTTGCTTTAGTTGAGTTTTTGAATTTCACCGCACCTGCGGCCTAAGTTCTTGCACTCGTAGGTGTTCTTCTTCACCAACGAGTACTCTATTGTTGTTGAAGAACACTATCGGCATATTCTCATAACTCCCTGATCCAGATATTCCTGTAGCTAACAGGATGCTGGTGGTCCTGCAACCTGAGGGAGGCTTTTCCATGGGAACTATATACTGCCATGCCCTGATTTTCTGACTTACCCTGTATCTGCGTGTGGTTTTGTATGAGGACGCCATTTTGCAGGACTGTAACATAGGCTGGAATAATGACGCCGCCAGTCTCACTAAAACGCGGCGCTGTGAAAATGATATCATACGTTTGCCATTCACCAGGCTTCCTGGAAACGTTGACCAGTGGGACCGACTGTTTATAAATTGCACCCGCCTGTCCGTTATAGTAGGTCTCGTTCTCATAGCTGTCGAGTACCTGAACTTCATAGCGTTCCTGGATATACACGCCGCTGTTGCCCCGGTCTTGACCTTCACCTTCGGCTGGAAACGGAGCACGCCATTCAATGTGCAGCTGCATATCTCCAAAGACTTGTCTCGTCTTGATGTCGCCACCACCCTTACTCACAGTCGCTGCTCCGTCTTTCACTTCCCATTTGGCATCAGCGCCTGACATGGTGGTCCATTTGGATAAATTCTTTCCGTCAAATAGGACAATGGCATCGGAGGGGGCTTCCGTCCCCGTGGTTCCGGCAGTAATTTTTTTTGGCTTATTGACCCATACTTCAGTGGCTTTTGAGTCCATCAACTCGCGCGGCTGACCCTGGGCAAGGGCGACGGAAGAGATAATGCAAAAGGCAAAAACAATATTTTTGGACATATCAAGACGTTTTAAGTTATGGGCACCTCTAAAAACTCCTTGTACCCATCTCTTCCGGAGAAGGGTGACGGGTTGAGGCCATAAAAGGCAAGGTTT
>JAYWDR010000031.1:0-2671 GCA_043779735.1 Cyclobacteriaceae bacterium
GGACAAGGTCATTGTCTTTCCTGTTGTCAGTTCTGGTCTTCCTGTCGCTGGCCAGCCCATGGTACATTTATAAGCAAATCCAAATTGAATTGGGAGTAGATGAATCAGAAGTCACATGGGTGACGCAGGATATTTTTGCAGGCAAAAGTAAGAGCGAACGTCTCAGTGCCGGTACTCTAAATTTTACTGAAGCGGTTACAGACTTTGAATTCTTAAAATCCTTTTCAGAGCCCTCCAGACACAGAATAAAAGTACTCGTCGCAATTTTATTTGGCGTTATTGCATTCCTCTCGGTCTTTTCTTTTTATGGGAGAAATTCTCTTTTCCTGGTCGTGCTTCCCTATTTCTTAATGTGGGGCTGGTTATTCAGTTATGACCTGAGGAACGTCACACTTCTTTTGCCCTTCTTAGCACTTTCAATAGGAATTGGTGGGATTGTTTTGCTCCATGGGTTATCCGTTGTGTTCTCCTACTTGGTTCTCAGCACGCAGCGGAAAATTCTCTTTTTTGCTGTCGTTCCTTTGTCGTTGTTAGTCCTCCTTTCTGTTAAATACGATTCTTATTATCTTTTTGGTAAGGAACGGGAAAAGGCAAGCACCTTATTGGGAGATGCGGTACTAAATGCCAGGCTTTACAAGCTGTATGGATCAGACCAATCGAGCAGAAAAACTCTTTCGGGCTATGTATTTTTGGGATACTTACCGGAAATTAAACAGCACTATGTTGCTTTTAATTACACCAAAGAAAATTTGGATGAATTGAAGAAATTATACCAGGTTAACAAGGTTGAAAAGACCTTCCGATATTTCGTACTTCATGAGACCGCTCCTACGGAAGTGTGGGAATTTCTCCGGCAGGAACAAAAAGAGAGTGGGCTAATATTGAACTTGAGAAGTCAGGCCGGATGGTGTATCATGGAAATGCCTTACTAAATGAAGACCACAGAGACTACGGATAGTATTGTGATTATCCCGGCCTACAATCCTCCGAATGAGGCACTCTTAGGCTTGGTTCAGGAATTGATTCAATTGGGTGTTGAAAAGATCGTTATTGTAAACGACGGAAGCGACAAAAGCAAAGACGCACTTTTCGAGAAGCTTGAGCAAAAAGTGAATTGCGTTGTCATCCGGCATGCGGTCAACCTGGGAAAGGGAAGGGCCTTAAAGACTGCATTCAATTTTGTTCTGGGCGAATACCCAAATACTTCTTTTGTAGTTACTGCGGATGCGGACAGTCAGCATAAGCCTGAGGATATTGCCAAAATCATTCTTGAGTCGCAAAGCCAAAAAGACACATTCACCATTGGTGTAAGGCGTTTCGACAGGGATGTGCCGTTCAGAAGCAAGTTTGGCAACATTCTAACAAAACACATTTTCAGGCTACTCATTGGAATGAGAATTTCGGATACCCAAAGTGGGCTGCGCTCAATACCGTTTTCTTTGTTGCCTCACTTCTTGAGAATTTCTGGAGAGGGTTATGAATATGAATTGGCCACACTTATTGCACTCCGCGATTTCAAAATAAAGTTTCGTGAAGTACCCATAGGTACAGTCTACCTAAACAACAATGAGTCTTCCAAGTTCAATCCCTTTATTGATTCCATGAAGATCTATTTTGTGCTGTTCCGTTTCATGTTCTCTTCCCTGACCAGCGCAGTACTTGATTTCTTGGTATTCATGCTTGCCTTTTTCCTGACAGATAGTGTGCTGATCTCCTTGATTATCTCAAGGACAGCCGTATCCGTTGTAAACTATTTTGTGAACCTGAAATTAGTGTTTAAAAGGGTTAGAAATACAGGTTTCTTCATGTTCAAGTATTACCTCCTGCTGGGATTCATCGCAGCACTTTCTTACTTGTTGATTTCCCTCTTTCATTCTTACGATATTCCTGTCGCAGCATCGAAGATCATCGCTGAAACTACCCTCTTCGTAGTCAGCTTTACCTTGCAGCGTGATTACGTATTTAGCAATTCTAAAACTGAAATGGAAAATGGAAAGAACTGATTGGAATTCATACTACGAGAAGCCCTTCAAAACGGCCCTGGTCACGCGCCGTTACACTGCTGGCATCCTGTTGGGCTTCATGGAGAAGTACGCCTCCAAAACCAGATTTTCGATAACTGAAATCGGCGGCGCGAATAGCTGTTTCTATAAGGATATAGCGAACAAGTTCAAACCCTCGAAATACGTCATTGTTGATAATAACCAATTAGGGCTCGACAAGTTTACTAAAAGGGTGGGATTATCTGAGAATGTTCAGACCCTCAATGAGGATATTTTGTCACCGATTGCAAAGGAAAAAACAGACCTTGTTTTCAGTGTTGGACTGATTGAACACTTTGATCCCGAGGGTACGAAACAGGTTGTGTTAAACCATCTAAAGTATTTGAAGAAGCCGGGAATCTTGATTTTAAGTTTTCCGACACGAACATTTTTATACCGTGTCGTTCGCGGGTGTGCCGAGCTGTTGTCGCTTTGGAAGTTTCCGGATGAAAGACCTCTGGAAATCAGCGAAGTAGAGAATATCGTGAAGGATCATGGAACAATATTGGAAGAGAGAATATTGTGGCCGATATTCCTAACACAGTGCATGATGGTCATCGCTTATCCCTCTTCTGACTCGTTGCTCATCAAGTGAGAAGGTATCAACTGACTTGTTAATGAAAATTCTG
>JAYWDR010000032.1:0-2668 GCA_043779735.1 Cyclobacteriaceae bacterium
CCAACGTTTGTTCTCCCATAGCCAACGGAGATACCGATGGTGCCTTGTGCCTGACCTGGCTGAATAAGTACGGGTACTTTGACCGAGTTACTTCCTACTGTCAGAACGCCTAGTTGTGTATTGCTTTCACCGTCATTGCTGAAACCCAGTGCTATCGCATCTTTTTGCGAAATTGTAATAGGATGATCCCATACTACTTTTGTAATAGGATCAGGCAACTCCTGCAGAAGCGGATTGTTTGCTTGTGTTCCTACACCTACGCCATAACTTTCAAATACCAGCAATTCCATTTCCGTATTGCTCGCCTTGTACGATGCGGTAATTGCACTGGCGGCGTTGGAGACATCCCCCTTGAAGGGAACTCCTTTGGTATCATCTCCGGCTTGCTCGTATACACCATCATAGAGGCACCTATCCCACCATGATTGAAAATCTAAACCGGAACTTGCTTTTCCATAGAACCAATTCTTCCAGTTCTCTTTCACCACTGTGAAATAATCAGGCTTTGCTTCTCCTGCCCACACCATAAAACTCTCCTGTGCCTGACGAGACTTAAAAATGGGAGTAATGGCCGGTTGGGACAAGGAGTAGAAATTCTTCTTAGGCTCAAAATCATTCCATGATTCAAGATAGTGATGATCAGGCGCCTTGTACATGGTAGCCGTACCAGTCTCATTTTCTGTATAACCTGTTGAGACGGTCAATGAAATCTTTTTCAATGCAGCGGCGAGCTTCGCTCCCATGGGATGATCATACACCGGATTACAGTTGTAGAAAATCACTGCATCCAGTTTGCCGGCTTCAGCATCGGCCATGAAGGCAGACATAGATTCATCATTTCCCTGACGATAATTCACTGGCTGTCCAGGAAGAATGGTGGTCCCAACGTTACCAAGCATCTCATTAATGCCATTCACGATTAGTTGGACTGCCTTATTATTAGAACGCGAGATCACCAGAGAGTTCCCTTTGCTGGCCCAAAGATCATCGGCGGCATGCTCCAGATGTGGAATTTTTTCAATGCCGGTCGACAAGGCATCTTTGCCTGCTTTTGACGCAATCAGGTTATAAAGTTGCGCTACAGCCAGTCCGGACTGAGAGGCCCTTAGCGCCGTGCGGTAGTCGGCATTGGCGCCTGTCATTGTAAGGTTACTTTCAAATTGATAATGACGTGACATCTCACGATGATCTTCATCGATCTTGCGATTCACTGCATATTGTTTTGCAAACTCAATCGGTGCTAGCCAGGTACCGAGAAAATCTGCCCCGAAGCTTACAATGACATTTGCCTTACTGAAGTCGTAGGAAGGAATGAAACCGGAGCCATAGGACTCTTCATTTGCCTTCATCATTCCGTAGTAAGAAATCTGGTCGTATTGAATGTGTTGGGTATTCGAATACTTAGCCTTAAATTTTTCAATGATGGCTTTTGTGCTGGGACTGAGAATTGTATTGCTCACAATTCGGATCTGTCCTCCCGTACCAGCTACCTCCCCAAGTTTGGCGATAACTTCTTTGTCCAGGGTTTCCCAGTCGGAATTCTTGTCGGCAATCTTTGGTCCACGCAGGCGGTAGTTGTCATAGAGTGAAAGCACCGAAGCTTCCACCTGAGCGTTGGTTCCACCTTTTGACACACTTGATAATTGATTACCATCAATTTTAATAGGGCGGCCGTCACGTGTCTTTACCACAATGCTGCAGTAGTTTCCACCGTCTACATAGGTAGAGGCATAATAATTAGGGATACCAGCATCTGCATCGAGAGGTTTGTTGACAAAAGGAATAACCTTGCGAATGGGTGCCTCGCAGGCGGCCAGAGAAACAGCTGCCACACTGAAACCCATCATCTTAAGGAAATCTCTCCGGGAATGACCGGGATCTTCTTCTACACCAATGTCGACAAATTCCTTGTCAGCATTCTTGATGTATGAAGGATCATTTTTGAGTTGCTCTAGTCCTTTCCAGTATGTCTTATTAGTAGTACCCATAGAATTGGTCGTTCCTTTTATCGTATGTCAAGCAAAAATCATATCGTCAAATATCCTTTCCAATAATCAAGAGTCTGACTAGTAGTGGCACTTGGAACATTCAAGGCCGCCAATGTCTTCCACCTTCATTGCCTTTTTACTATTGTGTAACTCAACGAGTTTGTCATAGTATGCATTGCCTTTTGTATTCACGTCGGTCTTGCGATGACAATCAATACACCAGCCCATTGTCAACAAGGAGTATTGCTTCACAACGTCCATCTCCTGAATCGGTCCATGACAAGTTTGACAAATGACACCGGCCACATTCACATGCTGAGCGTGGTTAAAATAAGCCAAGTCGGGAAGGTTATGGATGCGCACCCACTCTACCGGTTTGGTATTACCAGAATACGTTGAGGTCATCGGGTCAAAACCTGCGGCGGCATAAATCTTAGCAATCTCTCCTTCACCAGTGATTGTTCCCTGTTTGATCTGCGTATGGCAGTTCATACAAATATTTGTGGAGGGGATGCTCGCCTGTTTTCCTTTTGCAGCACCGATATGGCAATATTTGCATTCTATCTCATACTGGCCTGCGTGAATCTTATGAGAGAAAGCAATCGGCTGCTTGGGCTGATATCCCTGTTGCACGCCGATTGAAAAAAGGCCATCGATCACAAGCTTGAAAGCGATCGTTC
>JAYWDR010000033.1:0-7788 GCA_043779735.1 Cyclobacteriaceae bacterium
CGCAACCACACGCAGCGGAACAAACAGACTATCGAAGTTCCCGTTTGCAATGGCTGAGGGCTGCGCCATTTTTTCTGCTATCGCAAAATTTAACGAGAGATCCTTTACAAGTGTACTGTTCAGGTTAAAGTTCAGGGTCGAGTCTAGCAACAAGTTTATTTTTATGAACGAGGGATTGTCATTCTTTTTGTAATAGTAGTAGTTATAACCATCTTCCAATTGTCCGTTTATCCACCGGCGTAGATTGTCAGACAACATTACTTCCTGTATGTGCGCCGGGCTCATGCCGGCCGCGTAACATCCTGCGATAATGCCCCCCATGGAGGTTCCCACAACGTAGTCGACCGGAATTTCATATTCCTCAAGGGCTTTCAGCATTCCGATATGGGCCATCCCCTTGGCACCACCGCCGCTCATTACCACAGCCACCTTCTGACCCAGGCCCTGGAAACCAATAAACATCAATAGAACAAATGGAAATAGTCTCATTTTCGGCTGCTACCGCGGGCACTAAAAAAACTGATGCAAGTTATCCGAAGTAACGCTAAAAGTAAATGGTCAGTTTCTTGCTACGATAATGGGGGGCTCGGGAAGCGGGATCAGGTCGAGCCTCCTGGTCGTCCTCAATTTGACTTCCTCAAAAAGCACAATGAACTCCTTTTTCACGGGTTGTGACGGTGGAAGTTCCACACGAAGCGCATCCACCTGTATACCATTTCGCCAAAAACGATAGCACAAGTGAGGTCCTGTTGACAACCCGGTGCTTCCAACAAAACCAATTACTTCACCTTGTCTGACCTTTACCCTTGCCTTCACTCCAGAAGCAATTTTTGACATATGAAGATACTGTGTCGTGTACGTATCATTGTGACGAATCTTCACATAGTTGCCGTTATTCCCATTGTACTGCGCTTCCAGCACAATGCCATCACCAACCGATCGGATTGGCGTGCCCAAGGCAGCAGCAAAGTCAGTACCCCGATGGGCCCGGACCACTTTTGCAATGGGGTGAAACCTCCTCAGGCTATAGCGTGAACTGATACGGGTGAATTCTATCGGATACTTAAGCAGAGCCTTTCTCAAGCTCTTCCCCTTATCATCGAAATAGTCCATTCCATTCCCCTGATCAAAAGGCACCGCGTAGTAAGGATTATTAAAATGTTCAAAATAGATACCCAGTATTTTTCCGATGCCGATGGGGAGACCCTCTACTTGCTGTTCTTCATAAAAAAGTTTAAAACGATCCCCTTTTTGGAGTCTCTGAAAATCAATCTGCCAGGCAAAGATGTCCACAAACCGGTTTGTGAGTTCATGAGAGATCCCCAACTTTTCTATAGTTTCAGAAAGGCTTGATCCAATCACTCCTGCCACTTCCTTCTCTTGTAGAATTACATCACGATGAGCTTCCTCCACCCACATCGAATCTTTTAAATGGAAAATGTAGTAGTCGATCGCGTTGGGTTCATAAATCAGAGCGCGAACCGATTTTAAAGAATCATGTTCAACGATCAAGGTGTATTTCTTATTAAATGAAATTTTTCGGAAGTCAAAAGTCTGACGCGGCAGTACATTCAATCGACGTTGGATGCTTTCCTCTACATGATAACCCTGCAGAAGGTCAGAAAAGCGTTGGTTACGTTTAATGAAGTCCACAACAACCTCCAGGTCCACGATCTCCATTCCATACAGGACAACCGGCCTAACGATTTCTTTTTCCTGTCGTTGAACAGAGTCTTTGGCAAAATCTGCCTGACGAGAATAGGAAAGAGATAGTCTGTCAAGAGCGATAGAGCCCACGGATAAGAGAGCGAGGACTCCAGTGAAACCAACAATAAATTTTTTCCAGAAGGTCACTGCGGATCAGATTAAAACGCGCCTTGTTTACTCAAAATTAATTTCAAAGCTACTAAAAGTTCTTAGGGGACGACTAGGTGCCAGTCCAGGGCGCCACCGCCCGAAGTTCATCAACCTTGGTATTTCAAACTCACCGGTATAGCTCCTTGTACTTCTTCTTTCCCGTTTCCAAGAACCGCACAAATCTCTCGGGGCTGCGGTCGTAGCTGTACGGCCAAGTCAATACACGTTCGTCCTTCCCTACCAACACATAAAATGGCTGTGCATTATTTTCAAGGTTTTTGATCTGAAGGTCCGCATTCTGCTTGCCGATGGTTTTTTTGAGCTTTGAATCATAGGCAGACATATACCATTGAGATTCCGGTAATTCGGTTTTGTCGTCTACATACAGTGCCACGACAACAAAATCGTTTTGCAGTCGCTCCAACACCTGTGGTTCGCCCCATACCACGGCTTCCATCTCCCGACAGTTTGTGCAACCATGTCCCGTAAAATCAATGAAAAGAGGCTTATTCTGCTGGCGGGCGCATGCCAATGCTTGTTGATAATCAAAATAGCCGTTCAGTCCATGCGGCAAGTGAAAAAAATCGGCATACTTAGGCTCGTCACATAGTTCAGTGCTCTTGAGCCTGCGCGTCATGGCTACGAGATCAAAATCAAGTGTAGAGGTTGGCGGCAAGTAGCCAGCCAGCATTTTGAGCGGTGCGCCCCAGATACCCGGGATAAGGTAAACTACAAAAGAAAAACTGGCAATGGATAATAACAGTCGGTTCACCGTTACTTTCTCTACTGGGCTATCACCTGGCATGCTGATCTTGCCAAGAAAATAAATACCAAGTAGTCCAAAGATTACTATCCAGATGGCAATGTTTACTTCCCGATCCAGCAGACCCCAGTGGTAGGCCTGGTCTGCTATGCTAAAAAACTTCAGACACAGTGCAAGCTCCAGGAATCCCAAAGTCACCTTGACAGAATTCAACCACCCACCTGACTTAGGCAGGCTCTTGATCCATTCGGGGAAAATAGCGAACAGTGTAAAGGGAATTGAAAAGGCAAGTGCATAGAAGAACATGGCCAGTACAGGCTTGATAATTTGGCCGCCGGCCGAAAGGACAACCACATTCCCAACAATGGGTATCGTACATGAAAATGAAACGAGTACCAGCGTTGCAGCCATGAAGAAAATGCCGACCAGCCCGCCTCGTTCAGCATGCTTATCAACTTTGTTTACCAACTGGTATGGCACTTTGATTTCGAACAATCCAAAAAAAGACAGAGCAAACACGATGAAGATCACGAAAATAAACAAGTTGGGAGCCCAATGTGTTGCCAGCGCGTTGAGGCCCTCTGCACCGAGCACAACGGCGAAAAGTGTCCCTGCCAAAGTGTAAATTACAATGATCGACAACCCAAAAATTACAGCTTTGCGTATTCCCTCTCGTTTGGTTTGATTGTCTTTCAGAAAAAAAGTTACCGTCATGGGTACCATGGGAAACACGCATGGAGTAATCAGCGATGCAAAGCCCAGAAGAAATGCAAAAAGCAGGTAGCCAAGAAATGATTCCTGGTTTACTTCTGGATCTCCATCGAGAATGGATTTATCAAGCATTGGCCCATGGGGTGCCTGGGGGTCACTGGATACAGGATTCTGAATATTCGATTCTCCAAATACGCTCGAGTCTGGTTTTTTTATAGCCGCATCACCAACCGTCTTCCCAGCATCTCCTATTGAAAATTCATCATTGAATGGAATGCACTTGCCGTCGACATCAGAACAGACCTGATATTCAAAGTCACCGCGTATGGCAAAATCTGATTTCAGGATTCTTATTCTTTGCCGAAACTCTCCGATGCCCTTGAAGATCTTTAGGTCGCATTCAAAAATGGCATCATGCTTAGCAACCGCGTTGACCGCTTGAAGCTTCCCCACCAATTGATAACTTGGATGCGTCTTGAAATTGATAGTAGTTTTTAGGGGGCCATTTTCACATTGGAATTCATTTGAATAGAGGTACCAATTTTTGTCAATAGACACCTTGAAAACCACTTCGATTTCCTCGTTAACCGAAGGATGGGGGTTGGATAAAGAATAGGTCCATTGAGCCGGAGTCAGGATTTGACCGACAACAAGAATTCTCGTCAATAGTAAAAACAAAAGCGTGGCAAATCGCATAGCAATCAATTATCCAGGCACTAAGTTAGGGCTATTATTCCTTTAAAAAGAAGTTTATAGGGCGGCTGAGGTGGTAACGGAGATGGGTAACTATGAGTTTTGAATTAACAACGATTTAACAAATAATGAATGCTGTTATCATTCCACACATCATCAGTACATCAAAAAACGCACTTAACACATCAGTGCTCCAACGCGTCAGCGTGTCATTTTTGTTTGCTCGCCACCCCGCCCTTCTTGCTATCTACTTTGATTGTATAATCCTTCCCTCCGCTGATGACCCATCGCACCGTTGAAGTGCCCATACCAGGAATATTGTCCACTTCAATCTGTGCCGGGTTATTCTTTTGCTCACCGATGATGTTCAAATCGCGGTTTTCTACAATCAGGCCCACCACGACTTTTGCGCCTGAGAGGGTAATGTAATCGGAGCGTTCAATTTTGAAACTGGATGCTCACCAGCCCCCGCGGCAAAATAGGGTGGATCAAATGTCAGACTCTTGTTGAAATGTACACCGCCTTCGCCGTCTTCGTTAAACCTGCCATCCTTGTCATTGTCGTTGCCCTCACTGATCAAAATATACTTTCCCTGTTCACCTTTCTCTTGATTCGCCAGTATCATGATGCGATTGTCTGCCGGATGCGTTTTCCATTTCCCAATAGGATCTTCCACTCTCACCCAGGTAATTAGGCCGTCGTTGTTCAAATCTTCAAAAGGATCTTCGTTTACTTTACCATCGCGATCATCATCAGTGGGATTGGCGTTGGCACTGCGCTCAAATTTTATCCTTTCAAAATATTGCTCGGCGGCATCCGGGCTCATACTTGGAAAAACATAAAAAGTGGTCGTGTTAAGAAGGTCTTTGATGCTGTCTTTTTGTGCATTCGCCAACAGCTTTTCGATAAAGCCGACTGCCAGCTCCTGCCCCAAAAGATGCGACCCTTCCACACCACCAATCACCGCAATGGCAGGATGATTCGCACGGTCACCAGCGCCAATCTCCATGGCCCATATGTCCTTGCCTCCTATAGTTCTTGTAAGGGATTGCAGCTTGGCTAGGGTGGGGTTCGCGGATTCAACCGCCTTTAGTCGCTGACTGATCTGAGCATGGTTACTATAGCCCTGGGGGTACAGGTGACCAATGATCATCACCAGTATCAAGGAAAATGTGATGGCGTGGGTGTAGCTTTGATGAAAGGAAATCTGGGGTTATTGTGATTCCTATTTCTTCGCATAATGTTTATAAAATGCGACTATTGTTTCAATTCCGATGACAAAATTCTTAATCCCGTAATGCTCGTTAGGGGAGTGAAGCGCATCGGTGTCGAGACCAAAGCCCATGAGTACTGTGTCTAGGCCGAGTTCCTTTTTGAAGAGCGCCACGATAGGAATACTGCCACCATCACGGGTGGGAATCGGAGTTTTTTGCCACACTTCTTCAAAGGCACTACTGGCAGCTTTGAAGGCTTTTGAATCTGTCGGCGTCACAGCAGGTTCGCCACCATGATGGGCAATGACCTTCACCTTGACGGTCTTCGGTGCAAGGGAAATAAAATGCCGGGTGAATAATTCTGCTATCTCCTGTTGGTTTTGGTCCGGCACCAGCCGCATGGAGATCTTTGCGTGTGCTTTAGCAGGCAGCACAGTCTTTGCGCCTTCGCCTGTGTAACCACCCCAGATGCCATTCACGTCAAGGGTCGGGCGTATACCAGTACGCTCAATCGTGGTGTAACCCTTTTCTCCCATCACTTCTTCTATCCCTAATTCTTTTTTATAGGCCGTCAAGTCAAAGGGTGCCTGATTCATGCCCTTCCGCTCAGCCAGTGAAAGCTCTTGTACTTTATCATAAAAGCCCGGAATGGCGACCCTTCCATTTTCATCATGGAGGGAGGCTATCATTTTGCTCAGTATGTTTACCGGATTGGCTACAGCTCCACCATACACACCTGAATGCAAGTCGCGGTTGGGGCCCGTCACCTCTACCTCCATATAACTAAGTCCCCTCAATCCGGCGGTGATGGAGGGTTGGTCCAATGAAATAATGGATGTATCCGAAATGAGAATGACGTCGGCTTTGAGTTTGGCTTTGTTCTGTTTCACAAATGTGCCCAGGTTATCTGAGCCCACTTCTTCTTCACCTTCAATCATAAACTTCACGTTGCAGCTCATGATTCCCTGTTTCATCATTATTTCAAACGCTTTGATGTGCATAAACATCTGGCCTTTGTCGTCACAGGCACCCCTGGCATAAATATTTCCGCCTCGCACCGTAGGTTCAAAGGGGGGTGAATTCCAAAGGTCAAGCGGATCAGGTGGCTGCACATCATAATGGCCATACACCAACACGGTAGGTACTTGAGTGCTCACCATTTTTTCTCCATACACGATTGGATGGCCTTTAGTTTCGCAAAGCTCCACGGAATCAGCACCAGCCTCCTTCAATTTCTGGACAACGTAGTTAGCCGCATTTCTTACATCGTCTTTGTGACGGCTGTCAGCACTGACAGATGGAATTCGCAGCAATTCGAAAAGTTCACTAAGAAAACGGTCTTGGTGCGTTTGAATGTATTGGTGTATCATATTAAAATTAAGATTTGAATATAGTCACTATAACAAATTCATTGTCATGAAAAATTGAAATATTAGTCATTGTGAGTGCGACCATTCTCAACAACTCGGGTCGGAAGGAGAAATTAATCGCGATCAATCCGGCTGAGTACAATCAATTCTTAGTTACAGAATTGTAGTAGTCAAACAACGCCGCCAAGTGATTTTCCATCGATAGATCTAATGAGTTTTTTTTGATAAACTTTTGGGCCTCGTCCTGATGGTCTGCAAACAGCAAGTAAATTTTTTTTCCAGGTATCACTATCATTTTGCTATCCTTAATCGTGTAGTAATGCGGTTTCTTGATATATCGGTGATCCTTACTTCCCACATTCAACGCCGGGTTAAAATCCGCCTTTCTAAAAATCAATTCTGTTTTCTTTAGCAATGGCATAGTCCCATCTGATAAAAGTTGAAAAAAACCCAAGTACGGAACCCCCTCTTCGTTCTTGACGTCCTGGTAATTAAAAAAATACTGCGGCTGTTTGGTCAATGAATCCATCCATACCAGACTTTTCACCTTATTGCCTGGCAGGACACGCACGCCTTGGTGGGTCAGGATATCAAATTCATTCTTGTTGATATCGTATTTTGATGCAAATCCTTCAATTAGTTTCTCGTTGTCATACAGCACAAAGGTGGTGATCCGATAGTCGGGTGTTAAATACACGTCCCCTTTTACTTCTGGTGCTGCAGCCGGCATCACGGATGGAATCGAACCACTTCTGATGCTGACGGGATCCAACATGCGCTGCATGACATTCACCCTTCTGAAATAGCTGTCCGAAAGTGGATTCTTCGGATCAACCTGTCCTCGGGAGATTCCAAAGGTGAAGCCTATCAGCAAACAAAAAAGTCCTGGTTTCACACACATGCGGTTTAAATCAAAGTTAGCATAGTCACTGACAATAAACCAATCCTATGAAAAGGGCCACTACTGAACTATACGGGATTTGGTAGTATCGGATTTGGCAGGAATAGCAGGGGCTTCAGCATCCTGATTCGAGAGCCAAAAGCATAATGTCAGGCACACGAAGAAGCAAATAATACGATAGAACAGTCCTACCTTTTTCTAACTTTGAAATCCAATCAATCAAACCCTCTATGTCCTACCGCATTGAAAAAGATACCATGGGCGAGGTGCAAGTGCCTT
>JAYWDR010000034.1:0-2655 GCA_043779735.1 Cyclobacteriaceae bacterium
TCGAGTACAAAGGATATGTTCCGGATCGTTCAGTAGTGATACCGGGCTCTGTCTCAAAGAAATACCCTGCGGGTGAGTTTCAGGTCCCGTGTGCGCTGATTATAGGCAAACGTAAAGACAGCACCGATAAGAAGACCTCGCTTAACGATGCTTTACGTGAAAATCAACTATCGGCCTAGGTGTGGCACGACCTTTGAACTCATCCCTTTAATGAATTAATTTTGTGTTATGAAGTTAATACTAGGCCTCGTCCTGATTACAGCTTTCTCCGGCTTTCTGTTTAACAGATCAAGAACCGTTCCGGTCACTAAGAATATCAGCTATGGTGTGGGTGAAGAACTTACCTACAGGGTCAACTTTGCTTTTTTCACGGTGGGTAAGGCGGTCACCAGAGTTGACAAAAAGTACTATGAGATTAATTCAAGGACGTGCTATAAAGTGGATGCTTTTGGAGAAACCAGTGATTGGATTTCGTTTGTAACCAAAGTAAAAGACAACTGGGGGGCCTATGTCGACACCACATCGCTCGTGACACAACAAGCCTATCGAAAACTGAAAGAGGGCAAGTATAAAAGAGATGAATTGGTCCTTTTTGATCAGCAGAATAACAAGGTTGAGGTGAGGGTGAAGAATATGGACACCGGCATATTCGAACCGCCAAAAGTGTATGATGTGCCAGCCAATGCTACAGATCTTGTGGGGGGTTTTTTATTTCTGCGAATTGTGGATTTCACAAAAGTTCAGAAGGGTGATACCATCACTATTTCAGGATTTCTGGAAAATGCCTCTTATAACCTTAAAGTAATTTACAGCGGGAAAGAGGTGGTCCACACAAAAATTGGCAAGATCCCGTGCTTGAAGTTGCGTCCAGTCATGCCGAAGAATTCCATGTTTGACGGTGAGAATTCTATCATGGCCTGGATATCCGATGACCTTAACCGGATCCCTGTAAAGATGCAGGCAAAAATGTTTATTGGGAATACTGGACTCGAACTTATAAGTTTCCGGGGCCTTCGAAACCAATTAAAGGTCATCCTGTAGCCACCTCCCTCTGGTAATGTGAAAAATGGGAACAACCTGCCGAATTGTAAACCATTTGTCCATATAATACTTTTGAGCATTCCAGACTAACCCAGACGCTAAACTTTTAACCTTATGCTGAAAGAATTTAAAGCCTTTGCCATGCGTGGCAATGTTATTGACCTCGCTATTGGTGTAATCATCGGTGGCGCTTTTGGAAAGATTGTGAGTTCATTGATCGATCATGTGATCACACCCTTGATGCTTAAGCCCGCTCTTGATGCTGCGAATTTGACGAAACTGGAGGACCTCACCGTGATGGGAAGTGTGAAATACGGCAGCTTTATATCTGCCGTTATTAACTTCATCATCATTGCATTTGTGCTTTTCCTGATCGTCAAGGCTGCTAACGCGGCCCAGAAGAAAGAGGCCACAAAGCCTGCTCCCGCGGCACCACCCGCGGCTGACATTGTTCTGCTCACCGAAATTAGAGATCTGCTAAAGAAATAATTGATAGTAGATAGCTACTGCGAAAGATCTTGAGGCGGTCGTATCAGGACCTTTTCTTTAATGACTTTTTCTGAACCGGTCGGCTACGATCAATTCTTTGCTACCGGGAGAATATTTGTAAAATCCGCTGCCAGACTTTATTCCTTTATGTCCTGCCTGAACCATGTTTACCAGCAGGGGACATGGTGCATACTTTGGATTGCCAAAGCCGTTATGCAACACATTCAAAATCGATAGACAGATATCCAAGCCAACAAAATCTGCCAATTGAAGGGGCCCCATCGGGTGGGCCATACCCAATTTCATGACGGTGTCGATTTCCTCCACGCCAGCCACCCCTTCGTATAGTGAGTAGATCGCCTCATTGATCATGGGCATCAGAATACGGTTGGCCACAAAGCCAGGGTAATCGTTCACTTCCACCGGAACCTTTCCGAGCTGTCGTGAAAGATCCATGATGGTCTGGGTTACGCCATCACTTGTACTATATCCACGGATTACTTCGACCAGTTTCATGATGGGCACAGGATTCATGAAATGCATGCCAATAACTTTATCAGGACTTTTTGTTACGGCGGCGATCTTTGTGATGGAGATCGATGAAGTGTTAGAAGCAAGAATCGCTTCAGGCTTCGTATTCTCATCAATCTCTCTGAATATCTTGAGCTTCAAATCAATATTCTCTGTGGCAGCTTCTATTACAAGGTCAGCATCTTTCACACCTTCTTTCAGAAAAGTAGTAGTAGTGATATTGGCCATCGCCTGATCCCGAGCCTCTTTGGTCAGTATTCCTTTCTCTACCTGGCGGCCCAGATTCTTTTCGATGGTAGCGATTGCTTTCTTGAGGTAGTCCTCCGAGATGTCGACTAATGAAACCGCATATCCATTTTGTGCGAAGACATGTGCGATTCCATTGCCCATAGTACCGGAACCAATGACAGCGATGTTTTTCATTCAGAATAGTTAGTAGGTTTACAAATATAGAATTCTAATGAGACTTTTTGTCCAGCAAATAAGTGAAACCCACAGTTTGCACCCGTTCTACTTTAACACCGGAAGAACAATGGATGAAGCATTCTTATTGTCATGAAAGACCCGGACTGTTGACTTTTGGTAGTCACTGTC
>JAYWDR010000035.1:0-2652 GCA_043779735.1 Cyclobacteriaceae bacterium
CCCCGGAAAATGCTATAGAAGAAATTAAACAAGAAAATAAACTGTGCCGACAATGTAATTATGGCTGCCACGCTGACTAACATATTCAAGTCAGCAAAGGAGCTGAAAGTCTCAAAGTTAGTCCACGAATAATACCTGCGAGGGAACCCAGCGATACCGATATAGTGCATGGGGAAAAATACCAGGTAAACACCGACAAAGGTCAACCAGAAATGGATAGAACCCAGTTTTTCATCCATCATACGGCCAAACATTTTTGGGAACCAATGGTAGATGCCGGCCATCATGCCAAAGAACGACGCGCTGCCCATTACCAGGTGGAAGTGAGCTACCACAAAGTAGGTATCATGTAACTGAATATCGACCGCAGAGTTCCCAAGAAATAGCCCTGTTACGCCGCCGGTGAGGAAGAAGGAAACCAGTCCAATCGAAAATAGCATCCCCGATGTAAACCGTATGTTACCTTTCCAAAGTGTTGTGACATAGTTAAAGATTTTCACGGCCGATGGTACTGCAATAATCAGCGTAAGCAGTGTGAAGATAGATCCCAGGAAAGGATTCATCCCAGTGACGAACATATGGTGTGCCCACACAACGAACGAAAGAATAGCGATAAAGAGCATGGATCCCACCATTGCCTTATAGCCAAAGATCGGCTTGCGCGAATTGGTGGCAATAATTTCTGAGGTAATACCAAGCGCTGGAAGCAGCACAATATACACTTCAGGGTGCCCAAGGAACCAAAACAAATGCTGAAATAAAATAGGACTTCCGCCGACATGTGGCAATGCCTCGCCACCGATATAGATGTCAGACAAGAAGAAACTTGTACCGAAGCTTCGGTCGAAGATCAAGAGCAGGGCTGCGCCAAACAATACCGGGAACGAAAGCAAGCCTATAATGGCCGTGAAGAAAAATGCCCAAATCGTTAAAGGCATCCGTGTAAAGGACATGCCTTGAGTTCGCATGTTGATAATAGTAGTGATGTAATTGATACCTCCCAGCAGGGTGCTCACAATAAACAATGCCATAGACACCAGCCACAGAGTCATCCCTAACCCTGACCCTTGCACCGCTTGAGGAAGCGCGCTCAGGGGTGGATAGATGGTCCATCCACCACCGGCAGGACCGGTCGATATAAAGAGCGACGTGAACATTACTGCGCTCGACAAGAAGAAGAACCAGTAGGAAAGCATGTTCATGAAGCCGGACGCCATGTCGCGTGCGCCTACTTGCAGCGGAATGAGGAAATTACTGAACGTTCCACTTAGTCCGGCTGTCAGCACAAAGAACACCATGATGGTGCCGTGCATGGTAACAAGGGCCAGATAAAACTCAGGATCAATTTTTCCTTCGGCCGTGATCCAACCGCCGAGCATTGGTCGAAGCCATTCAAGGTTAGCATCCGGAAAGCCAAGTTGAAGTCGGAAGATTACAGAAAGTACTCCTCCGATCAGGGCCCACGCCATGCCTGTAATCAGAAACTGTTTAGCGATTACTTTGTGGTCCTGGCAGAAAATATAATTCGTCCAGAAATTACCGTGGTGTTCGTGCTCATGCCCGTCATCATGGTGGTGAACGTCTGTATGTACGTGAATATCTGTGGTTGCCATGGTAGTATTGTCTTCTATTTAATGATTGAAACAGACTGTAAAACACCTTGCTGCTGCGACCCATTGTCGGGGGCGATACCAGACTTAATCATGGCGAACTCCCTGAGGTTCGTAGGGACGAATTTCAGATAATCCGGATTTTGCTTAAGCCAGGAATCCTGGGAAGCCTTCCATTTCATAAAGGTCTCTTCATCATCCACCACCACTGGAAACCGCATCGTGAAGTGGCCTTTTCCACAGACCTCTGTGCAGGCCATTTCATAGTTAAACTTAGGATTGCCCGTCTTATCTCGCATTTGTTGCGTGGTAAGCTTAGGCGTGAATTTGAATTGCGTCATCATGCCAGGCACAGCATCCATTTTCACACGGAAGTGAGGCAAGAATACACTGTGCAACACATCTTTCGCCCTGATTTTTAACAACACCTCTTTGTCAACGGGGAGGTGGAGTTCCTGGGACTTGAAATCGTCAAACGAATTTTTGTCTGACAGGTCAAGGCCAAATTCGTTATTTGGGTCGATCAGTCTGAAGTCGATCTTACCAAGTTCCTCATCCTTTGAACCAGGATAGCGGGCTGTCCACGTAAATTGCTGAGCTACGAGTTCAATAACGACTGCTTCCTTGGATGCTGGGCCCGTAATATCATTCCATGTGCGCAAGCCCCTGAAAATCAATAACGCCATCACAACAGCAGGGACGAGTGTCCATAAAATTTCTAATGTGTGATTGTCGACAAGGTACTCTGCCTTCCTGCCCTCTTCATACTGGTATTTGTAGGTAAACCAGAACATAGCGATGAAAATGATAGTGAAAGCCGCAACGCAAATAACCATGGTAATCCAGAATAGATCGTCAGTTATTTTTCCATGCTCAGAAGCGACCGGCAATGTGTACTTGTCAAAATGAACGAAGGAGTACCAATAGAAACCAACCAAGCCCACCACCATAAAGACCATAAAGAGAAAGGCATTGACCTTGTTCCCGGAGCCGACCTTTTCCTTCTCTCCTTTCACGAGTTCTACCAGATTTCCGATCCGGA